>CAYGHY010000046.1:0-12548 GCA_964349435.1 uncultured Oscillospiraceae bacterium | reverse complement strand
ACAGATACAGACACAGATACAGACACAGATACAGACACAGATACAGACACAGATACAGACACAGATATAGACACTGATACGGATACAGAAGACAGGGCAGAGGCCGGGAAAGAGAAGCCTATCAACGATATACACCCGCTTTGGCTGAAAAGTCCGAAGGACTGCACTGATGAAGAATACAAACAATTCTATAAAAAGGTATTCCGCGATTTTAATGATCCTCTTTTCTGGATTCATTTAAATATGGACTATCCCTTCAGCCTCAAGGGCATCCTGTATTTTCCAAAGCTCAAGCATGAGTTTGAGACCATTGAGGGACAGATTAAACTTTATTATAATCAGGTGTTTGTTGCCGATAATATCAAAGAGGTCATACCTGAATTTCTTATGCTGCTCAAGGGTGCAATAGACTGCCCGGATCTGCCGTTGAATGTTTCCAGAAGCTTTTTGCAAAATGATGGTTATGTTGCTAAAATTTCAACACATATAACAAAAAAGGTAGCTGACAAGCTTGCCGCTCTCTACGAAAGTGAGAGAGAGAGCTATAATAAATACTGGGATGATATTAACCCATTTGTAAAATATGGTTGTATCCGTGAAGCCAAGTTCTATGACAGGGCAAAGGATTTTGTCATTTTCAAGACAACAGAGGGAGACTACGTTACTCTCAAAGAATACCTTGAGAAAAATAGTGAGAAACACAAAGAAAAAGTCTTCTATGTGACCGACGAAAGACAGCAGTCGCAGTATATCAGAATGTTTAAGGAGCATGGGCTGGAAGCGGTCATATTGAATACAATGATTGACAACCATTTTATACAGTTTCTAGAGATGAAGGAGAGAAATGTTAAATTCACCCGTATAGATTCGGATCTGTCGGAAAACATGAAGGAGATAGATACGAAGGAATCGAAGGCTGAACTGACACAGGAGCTTGAAAAGGTCTTTAAAGAGGCAGTAGGTAACGATAAGCTCAAAATACAGGTGGAAGCGTTAAAAACAACCGGTATGTCCGGAATAATACTATTGTCCGAATACTCCCGCAGGATGCAGGAGATGACCAGAATGTACGGTATGAATGGAATGGGCATGGGGGGAATGTTTCCTGAAGAGCAGACTCTTGTGTTAAACAAAAATAACTCCTTAATTAAGGCGGTTGTCAAACTTGCGGGGAATGAGAGTAAGAAGGATGAAGTGACGCTCATTTGCAAGCACGTTTACGATCTGGCAATGTTGAGCCACAAACAGCTTGAGCCGGAAGCGATGACAAAATTCATAGAAAGAAGCAATTTGTTGCTCGGTAAGCTCGCTGATATTGTTTGATTTCCGCAGCTTATATCTTGAAGGAACAAACCTGAAGAAAAAGGGGTGAAGCTGTAATATTATGCAGCATTATAAAGATTAACGAGACGGGAGTTAAAAGGCAGAAGCCGGAATAGTGGTTGTTATGAATGAGCTGAGACAGAGAAGCAAGGTCAGATGTATCTTTGCAGAGAAGAAAAAGGGCTATGATATTGAGGCGCAGAGCCTGTACCGGGATTTGAAGGGTAATCTTGGAACAGGTGGGCTTAAAGGTGTCCGCATTATAAATAGGTATAACATAACGGATATTTTAGATGAAGAATATGTTGCGTCACGCTTTGTTATTTTTTCTGAACCACCGGTGGATATGCTCTATGAGGAAAATGTTTATTTCGGTACAGATGAAAAGGTGTTTGCCGTGGAATATCTGCCAGGACAATATGATCAGAGAGCAGATTCCGCATCGCAGTGCATTCAGTTACTTACACTTGGTGAAAGACCGCGCTGTAAAGCTGCCAGGTTAATCGTGCTCAAGGGTGATGTGTCTGAAGAAGATTTCGAAAAAGTCAAGGCATATTGCATTAATCCGGTAGACAGTCGCGAAGCAGCTATGAATAAGCCAGAGTCACTTGATGTTGAGCTGGAGCACCCAAGAGACGTTACTCAGCTGAAGGGTTTTTGTTCAATGGGAACGAAAGAATTGTCCGCGCTTCAAAGTGACCTTGGTATGGCTATGTCACTTGAGGATTTGGAATTCTGCAGGCAATATTTTAATGATAAAGAGCAAAGAGACCCTACCATTACTGAAATAAGGGTGATTGATACGTATTGGTCCGATCACTGCAGGCACACCACCTTCCTTACGAAAATTGGTGCTGTAGAGTTTGAAGAAGGCCCTTATAGCGGTTTAATGAAATCTGTATATAAACAATATATTTCTTCGAGAAAATTTGTCTGCGAAAATAAAGATAAAGGCATTTCTCTCATGGATTTGGCGACAATTGCCATGAAGGAGTTGAGGAAAAGGGGCAAACTTGAGGATTTGGATATTTCGGATGAAATTAACGCCTGCAGCATTGTTGTAAATGCCAAAGTTAATGGAATTGACGAAGACTGGCTTGTGATGTTTAAAAATGAAACACACAATCATCCTACTGAAATCGAACCTTTCGGAGGTGCTGCCACATGCCTCGGGGGTGCTATCAGAGATCCGCTGTCAGGCAGGTCATATGTTTATCAGGCAATGAGGGTTACAGGAAGCGGGGATCCGAGGACGAGAGTTAAGGATACGCTGCCGGGCAAGCTTCCTCAACGAAAGATAACAACTGGTGCAGCAGCAGGTTATAGCTCCTATGGCAACCAGATAGGCCTTGCCACAGGGCAGGTAACTGAGATATATGATGAGGGCTATTTGGCCAAAAGAATGGAGATTGGCGCAGTAATAGGCGCTGTACCGAAAAAGAACGTAGTCAGGTTAAAGCCGGAAGCCGGTGACAGTATAATATTGCTTGGAGGAAGAACGGGCCGTGACGGTTGCGGAGGCGCTACCGGTTCATCAAAGGAGCATGATGAGCAGTCGCTTCTCACCTGCGGCGCAGAAGTGCAAAAAGGAAATCCCCCGACAGAAAGAAAGATACAAAGACTTTTCAGAAATCCTGAAGTAAGCCGGATGATTAAAAGGTGTAATGATTTCGGCGCCGGCGGTGTGTCTGTTGCAATAGGTGAACTTGCTGATGCGCTGGATATAGACTTAGACAAGGTGCTTAAAAAATATGAAGGCCTGGACGGTACGGAGCTTGCTATTTCCGAGTCTCAGGAGAGAATGGCGGTTGTTGTTTCGAAGGAGGATGAGAGGAGATTTATTGAAGCTGCGGCGGATGAAAATCTCGAGGCAACGCAGGTTGCCATTGTTACGGATACCGGCAGGCTCAGAATGAAATGGCGCGGCAAGACGATAGTTGATATTGGCAGGGAATTCCTTGACACCAACGGGGTAAAACAGAATGCGGATCTTTATGTAACATCCCCGGCAAAGACAGTGAACAGGAGCAGTTATTTTGCTTCTTTACCGGCGGAGATTGCTTCTTTTGGCGATAAGCTTGATGAGGCATGGATTGCAAACCTTCAGAGGCTTGAAAATTGCAGCCAAAAAGGTCTGGTTGAACGATTTGACAGCACAATTGGCGCAGGCACTGTGCTGATGCCTTTCGGTGGAAAATGCCAACTCAGTCCTGCTGAAGGCATGGCAGCTAAACTGCCTGCAGTCGAGGGTGATACTATGACATGCACGCTGATGTCGCACGGTTTCAACCCGGCAATATCAAGATGGAGTCCTTTTCATGGAGCAGTATATGCAATAATAGAGGCTGTGGCCAGAATTGCTGCTATGGGCGGAGATTACCGTAAAACACGGTTAACCCTTCAGGAGTATTTTGAAAAACCCGGGAAGGAGCCTGCGAGGTGGGGGAAACCTTTTAGCGCGCTTTTAGGCGCGTATTATGCCCAAATGAAGCTTGGAATTCCTGCAATAGGTGGGAAAGACAGTATGTCAGGCACATTCAAGGAGCTTAACGTGCCGCCTACGCTTGTTGCATTTGCTGTCGCTGTATCTGATGCAGGACAGGTGCTTTCCACAGAATTTAAAAAGGTCGGGAGTCAGGTTGTATTGCTGGAATTGGAAAGAGATTCAAATGATTTGCCGGATTTTGAACAACTGAAAAGAAATTATATTCGGGTACATGAGCTTGCAATGGAAGGTAAGATCCTCGCAGCTCATTCCGTAAGGCAGGGAGGTATTGCGGAGGCAGTCAGCAAAATGTGTTTCGGAAATATGACGGGAGTAGATTTAGCTGAAACAGATGCAGTCATGGATTTGTTCACTCCGCAATATGGGTCGCTTGTGCTGGAGACCAATGCAGATGATATGGCCGATAGACTGTTTGGAGGGCTGAAGTACAGGATAATCGGATATACGACAGATAGGCGGAGCATTTCGATTGCCGGAATGGATAAAGGAAAAACTGAGGGGAGTGCGTTTAAGGTAAAAACAGCCGGGGAGTCGGCAGCCGAAGGGGCAATAGTCGAGGGTACGGCTGAAGGGATGGTTCTGGAACTGGATAAGATCCTGGAAAAATGGCAGCAGCCATTGGAACAAATATTTCCCGTCGGGACGAAAAATACCACGAGTGGCCCGGAAACGTTCAGTTACAATAAAGACTCAAACAGCGGAATCGGCAGTTCGTTTAGCGGAAGTGTGCGCACGCGGTTTGCGAAACCGAGAATTTTCATACCGGTTTTCCCGGGAACGAATTGTGAATATGATACGGCAAAGGCTTTTGAGAATGCGGGGGGACTTGCGGATATTTTTGTTGTTAAAAATCTTACGCCTCAGTGTATTGTAGAGACTATAAAAACAATGAAACATAAAATTCAGGAAAGTCAGATTGTAGTGTTGCCTGGCGGATTCAGCGCAGGAGACGAACCGGAGGGCTCAGGCAAGTTTATAGCTACTGCATTTAGAAATCCCTTTATAAAAGAAGCAATGATGGATCTGCTGAGAAACAGGGACGGCCTTGCATTAGGTATTTGTAACGGTTTCCAGGCTTTAATCAAATTAGGCCTTCTGCCGCATGGCGAAATTGGAGATATTAATTCCGAAAGCCCGACCTTGACATTTAATTCAATTGGCAGGCATGTTTCCTGTATGGTGCAGACAAGAGTAGCTTCCAATAAGTCACCCTGGCTCTGCAATGTTAAAGTTGGAGATGTTCATACAATAGCAATATCACACGGCGAGGGCAGGTTTGTTGCACCTGAAGCCGAGATAGCAGCTTTAGCTGCAAATGGGCAGATTGCAACGCAATATGTGGATATGGACGGCAATGCCGCATATGACGGCAGATATAATCCAAATGGCTCAATGTATGCTATAGAAGGCATTACAAGTCCTGACGGCAGAGTGTTGGGCAAGATGGGACACTCTGAAAGAAAAGGTGTCAGTGTTTGTATTAATGTGCCCGGCAATAAGGATCAGAAGCTGTTTGAAGCCGGCGTTCAGTATTTTGGTTGAGTTTACTATCCGGAGGCATAATATGCAGAAAATGACAGAGTATATAACACAGACAAATACAAGATGTGCTTTGGGAAAACTGGCAGGAATGCTATTAGCGATCTGACCAAGGGAGGATTTCGTGTGAAAAATCGAAAAATGAAAATATTGTTTGTAGCTGCGGAAATGTCCCCTTTTGCGAAGATAGGGGGACTGGCTGATGTTGCCGGATCGTTACCGGAGGCTATGGCGGGTTTGGGGCACGATATCCGGGTGGTTTTGCCTAAGTATCAACATATAAAAGCCGATTTTGAATATGTGACAGACTTTCCGGTACAGATGGACAACTGGGTTGAGACCTGTATTGTCAGAAAGACTAAGATTCCGTATGGGGCGCACGGTAAAATGACCGAAGTTCACGGCGGTTCGCATGGCAAAAAGAATAGTATTACTGTGTACTTTGTCGACAGCTACAAATATTTTGACAGGGAAGGCATTTATGGGCATTTTGATGATGCCGACCGGTTTATATTTTTTTGCAAGGCAGTGTTGGAAATGTTACCCTATTTAGGTTTTAAACCTGACATCATACATTGTAACGACTGGCATACAGGGCCGATTTGCCTTCTTCTAAAGGATAAATATGCCTGTGATGATTATTACAGCAGCATTTCAACCATTTTCACCATACACAACCTCGAATATCAGGGCAATTTTTCGAGTTATGCCATAAAACTTTTAAATATCGGATATGAAGTATTTACTTCGGAAAAAGCCGAGTTCTACGGTTTGTTCAGTTTTATGAAAACCGGTCTGGTATATTCGGACACTATTACAACAGTCAGTGAGGTATATGCGCGGGAGATACAGACGCAGCAATATGGCGAGCGGCTAGAAGGCTTGCTTTCAAAGCGTTCTGACAGCCTTTATGGTATTTTGAACGGTATCAGCTATGAAAAATTCAATCCTGAAACAGACAAGTCTATTGCCAGGAATTTTGGAGCGGTGAATTTCTGGTATAAAAAAGAAAATAAATATGCACTTCAAAAAGAAATGGGGCTTCCGGTGGGGGACATTCCTGTAATAGGACTTATATCAAGACTTTCGAGTCAAAAAGGTCTTAACCTGATAATTGAAAAAATAGATGATATCTTAGAAAATAAACTGCAATTTGTGTTGCTGGGAACAGGTGATGATTATTACCAGGAGCAATTTACTGGAATAGCAGCCCGGTATCCTGGCAAAATCGCTGTTCATATCGGCTTTAACGCACTTCTTGCTCAGCAGATATATGCCGGCTGTGATATGTTCCTTATGCCCTCACGCTTTGAACCATGCGGTCTTGGACAGATTATAAGCCTGCGGTACGGAACAATTCCGATAGTAAGAGCCACAGGGGGACTTGCTGAGACGATTATTGATTATAACACTGACAAAGAGTATAGTAACGGCTTCTCGTTCATAAATTTTTCTTCTTCTGAAATGCTTGACGCAATCGAAAGGGCATTGAAGTTGTACAGTGAAAACTCTGAAGAATGGGGGAAATTAATCGTAAGAGCACTTGAATCAGACTTTTCATGGGACAAATCAGCAAAGAAATATGAAGAGGTATATATGAACACGATTACAAAGAGGATCGACAGATGACAAAGAAGCAAAGGATATTAAAAATAATCGGGCAATTTGATAAAACGTACCCAGATGCAGATTGCTCTCTGGATTACGTTAATCCACTCCAGCTTATGGTCGCAACTCAGCTTGCAGCACAATGTACGGATGCTCGCGTCAATATTGTCACCAAGAATCTTTTTGAAAAATACAAAACTGTTCAGGATTTCGCAGATGCAGAGCAGGAGGAGTTAGAACAGGACATTAAATCAACAGGCTTTTATCGAAATAAGGCACGCAACATTATCTCGGCCTGCAGAATGCTGTCAGCTGATTTTGGCGGAACCGTCCCAGCTCGTATGGAGGATTTGCTGAAGCTGCCCGGGGTGGGAAGAAAAACAGCGAATTTGCTGCTGTATGATTGTTTCGGGCTGCCGGGAATCGTGGTGGATACCCATGCGAAGCGGCTGTCCAAAAGAATGGGCCTGACTGTCAATGATGATCCGGAAAAAATCGAGTATGATCTGATGAAATTAGTTCCTGTAGAAAAATGGGGAAGTCTTTGCCACCAGTTGGTTTTTCATGGCAGGGCAGTGTGTAATGCAAGAAAACCTTTATGCGAGAAATGCGGTATACGACCTTTCTGCAAATATGGTCTGTATTCAGGGATTGATCCGGACATGCACCAAAACTCCCAAACACAATAATATAATACTATCACACCTTTTTAAGGGGGAGTCCTATGATGAGAATTATGGTGGTTAAATTGCCAAGGATTTTTGGCAGCTTGATTAAAAAGGTACTAAGAATGGGCTGATATTATCCGCAAAAACAGAACGACACACAAAAGTGTTCATGCACATTTTTGTGTGTCGCTCTGTTTTTGGCTGCAGCCTAAAGGGGCGCAGAAATATAATATTGATCATCAGACCGCCCTTGTAACCTTGTTTGAACGCAGGCATCTTGAACATACATAAACGGATTTCGGAGTGCCGTTTTCGCTTATTCTGACCTTTTTTACATTAGGCTTCCAGGACCTGCTGGTCCTTCTTACCGAGTGGCTTACATTATTGCCAAATATGGTTTCCTTACTGCAAACATCGCATTTTGCCATCTATATTACACCTCCTTCGAAACGGAGCTATTATCCTGTAAAGCATAACTATTTTAACACAACAGCTCCGAAATTCGCAAGGACTTTTTTAAATATGCAGCTTTTTACGTTATATTACATCATGCTTTTGCGTGAACCAAATTATTCTGCTCAAATTCAGATGCTGAAATGAATAAATATACATTTTATGTAACCCATTGAAAACAGTGCTGAATATTGATATCATATAAGTGCTGTAATAAATCAAGAGCTTTAATTCGGGATGCGGGCATGTATGAGAACGCCCGTATATTTTAATGTCAATGTTATGGTTGGATATAAATTTAGAGGAGAGTCCTTAATGGGGAGATATGTATTAAAAAGAGCTATACTTTCAGTAGTCACCTTGTGGCTGGTGGCTTCTCTGACTTTCGGTCTGATGTTCTTGGTACCCGGCGGACCGTTTCTTGCAGAAAAAACCCCGTCTGAAGCAACATTAAAGGCTTTAAATAAAAAATACGGACTGGATAAACCGAAAATTGTCCAATACAAGAATTATATGGTTAAGCTGATTCAGGGGGATATGGGTCCTTCCCTGAAGCAAAGGGGTCGTAATGTAGGTAAGATAATCACTACTGGTTTTAAAGTTTCTGCACGTATTGGAGGCATGGCGATTTTGCTGGCCATATGTTTTGGCGTGCCTCTAGGCAGCCTGGCGGCTTTAAACCGAGGGAAGTGGATAGATAATATCATAATATTGATTTCAACCTTTGGCATTGCAGTTCCAAGCTTTGTGGTGTCTACCGTCCTGATGATGATTTTCAGCTTATGGCTTAATCTTTTGCCCACGTATGGGCTTTCATCGGCACTTCATTATATAATGCCGGTTGCTGCTCTTTCCATCTACCCGACAGCATATATTTCAAGGCTGATGCGCTCAAGCATGCTTGAGGTTCTTGGACAAGACTATATGCGCACTGCAAAGGCAAAAGGGTTGTCGCAGTTTAAAATGCTATTCAAGCATGCTTTGCGCAACGCTATATTGCCTGTTGTGACCTATCTCGGCCCTTTGCTTGCATATATATTAACCGGCAGTTTTGTTGTAGAAAAAATATTTACGATACCGGGTCTCGGCAATGATTTCATAAGCTCTATAGTTAACCGGGATTATACACTCATAATGGGAACTACAATTTTCCTTGCAGCACTGCTTATTGCCATGAATTTTCTAGTTGATATAATGTATAAGTTTGTTGACCCGCGTATTAAACTTAAATAGGGAGCGATGGCTATCCATGGATGAAAAGAAAAAGCGATTAAGTTTTCAGCTTGATGTTTCAGATTTTTTATCTGCCGGTAAGGAAGAAAGGCAGAGTCTTGTTATAATGCGCAAGAGCGTCAGCTTCTGGAAGGACGGATTGCGTCGCCTAAAGAAGAACAACATTGCTATGGTAAGTCTGGCATTCATTCTTTTTGTTTTAATATTCGCCTTTATTGCGCCCGAGTTTTACCCATATACGTATGAACAGCAAATACGGGGAAGTGAAAATCTTACTCCGATGAGTTATTCTGAAACCGAGCTTGCTCTGAAAGCAGAGGGCAAAAGTGTATTCCCGCATATTCTGGGTACGGATGGAATGGGGCGTGATGTCATGGTGAGGCTTATGATGGGAAGCCGTGTGTCATTGCTCGTTGGTATCGTTGCCAGCATGCTGATTTTGCTCATAGGCTCCATATACGGAGCTGTAGCAGGTTATTTCGGCGGCAAAACAGATATGATCATGATGCGTTTGGTGGATATAATTTATACTGTACCTGACATTTTGATTATTATTCTTCTGATGGTCACTCTCAAGTATCCGCTACAGAGCCTCGCAACTAATGTCCCTGCCTTTGCATGGATAGATACTGTAGGGGTAGGTCTTATCTGCATTTTTATCGTTTTTGTAATGCTCTATTGGGTAGGTATGTCTCGCATTGTCCGAAGTCAGATACTGATGCTCAAGGAACAGGAATACATAACTGCTGCAAGAGCGCTGGGAGCAAGCCATGCAAGAATTATCAAGAATCATCTGCTTACTAACTGTATGGGCACCTTGATTGTTACAACTACCCTGCAAATTCCATCTGCAATATTTACCGAAAGCTTCCTGAGCTTCATAGGCATTGGTGTTGCGGCACCTATGCCAAGCCTTGGGTCCATGGCTTCTCAAGCAATAGGAGGTATTACTTCATACCCGTACCGTTTGCTGGCGCCTGCCGTTATGATCAGCATAATCATATTATCCTTCAACCTGATCGGGGATGGCTTGCGCGATGCTTTTGACCCGAAACTTAAGAACTGAGGTTATAATTATGAGCGAATTATTGCTAGATATTAAAAATGAACGACTCTCCTTCTTCACACCCGCAGGTGAAGTGAAAGCTCTGAATGACGTATCAATTAGGATGAATCAAGGCGAAGTTCTTGGCATCGTCGGTGAGAGCGGCAGCGGAAAGAGTGTTACCGCCTATTCGCTTATGGGCCTGACAGCACACCCCGGACGTATCATTGGCGGTACGATCGATTTCAACGGTCATATAATTAATGATATGACTGAGAATGAAATGCGTAAAATCCGCGGCAATGAGGTAAGCATCATCTTTCAGGATCCAATGACAAGCTTGAATCCGGTATACACAGTTGGCAATCAGATAAAGGAAGTTATTCTTCTGCATACAGATAAGAGCATCAAGCAGGCACATGAACGTACCATCGAGCTATTAAACCTTGTAGGGATAAATGAACCTGTAAGGCGAATGAGGCAGCACCCTCATGAGCTGTCAGGAGGAATGCGCCAGAGGGTGATGATAGCCATTGCACTTGCCTGCGAGCCCAAGCTGCTGATTGCGGATGAGCCTACCACGGCATTGGATGTCACGATACAGGCGCAAATTCTGGAATTGATGATGGAATTGAAAAATAAGATTGATATGTCCATTATTATGATTACTCATGATCTTGGCATAGTAGCGAACATGTGCCAGAAAATCGCAATTATGTATGCAGGCAAAATCGTGGAATACGGCTTGATTGATGAGATTTTTTACAATCCGAAGCATGAGTATACCAAAGGCTTGCTGCGCAGCATTCCGAAGCTGACCGATAAAGAGCGTAAAAAGCTGGTTCCCATCGAAGGTACGCCGGTAGACATGCTTAATCCGCCTGCAGGCTGTCCTTTTGCCCCGCGCTGTGACAGATGCATGAAGATTTGCATAAAGAAAATGCCTGAGTATACAGACATTTCCAAAGATCATTATAGCGCCTGCTGGCTTTTACAGAAGGAAACATTTGAACAGGGAAGGGATTGAGCATGAGTAAACTCGTCGAAGTCAAAAATCTAAAACAGTATTTCCGAATAGGCAGAAGTTTTATGCATCCGCTGAGTGTTAAAGCAGTCGACGATGTCAGCTTTTATATAGATAAAGGTGAAACATTGGGCCTGGTCGGTGAAAGCGGTTGCGGAAAAACTACGACAGGCCGTACTCTTTTAAGACTGTATGAACCTACCGCGGGTCAGATTTTTTATGACGGCAAGGATATAACGAAGGCTGAAATGATGCCCTACCGCCGCAAAATGCAAATTGTTTTCCAGGATCCGTATGCCAGTCTTGATCCTCGCATGACGGTCGGAGATATTGTTGGAGAAGCGATAGATATTCATAAGCTGGCAGCAAGTAAAAATGACCGCAGGGATAAGATTAACAGCATGCTTGAACGAGTGGGCCTCAACAGCGAGCATGCAAACCGCTATCCTCATGAGTTTTCGGGCGGACAACGTCAGCGTATAGGTATTGCCAGGGCTCTGTCAGTCGATCCTGAGTTTATTGTCTGCGATGAGCCAATTTCTGCCCTGGATGTTTCGATACAGGCACAGATAATAAATATGTTTGAGGAATTGCAGCAGGACATGGGCCTGACCTACCTGTTTATTGCCCATGACCTGAATATAGTCAAGCATATCAGCAACCGTATCGGTGTTATGTATCTTGGGAAGCTGATAGAGCTGGCTGAAAGCTATGAGCTGACCTTCCGCAGCCTGCACCCATATACAAGGTCTTTGATTTCGGCTATTCCCATACCTGACCCTATTGCAAGCCGGGCTCAAAAGCGTATAGTTCTCGAAGGCGACGTGCCAAGCCCTCTTAATCCGCCCTCCGGTTGCCGTTTCCGTACACGGTGCAGGTATGCAACCGAGTTGTGCGCCCAGGAGGAACCTGAGTTCAGGGAGGTCTCGACGGGACATTTTGCAGCGTGCCATCACTTGGATAAGATTAACTGAACGAGTCGGCTGATTTACTAATGATAAACGCATAATAAAGTTGATAATATATGTAATTGTGTTTATAATTGTATTAAATGTTTTATTCATCATAATTGTATTTAAAAGACATAATAAATAGACTGAGGCTGAATGAAACATTATAATAAATACGGTACGAATGTACTGAATATTT
>CAYGHY010000045.1:13573-16542 GCA_964349435.1 uncultured Oscillospiraceae bacterium | reverse complement strand
GGCTGGAGGCTGGAGGCTGGACTCAAATATAGCTTCAGAGGAAGTCTTCAAACCGGTATCCGCATTCTGCTCTATGACTTCTGCCCTTCACATACATTATAGCAAAAGATAGCACTCCTCGCAATGATTACCCAAGAATGCCCGGCTGGATTATCACCGCCACGGCCCTATTTTCATCAATCCCGTGGATATTGCCTCCACACCGGATTACTTCTTCAAAATACTCAACCATTTCATTACTGAGTATTTCACCGGGACATACAAACGCGATGCCTGGAGGATATGGGGAAATTATGTCCCTGCTGATCCTGCCGGGTGCCTCCCTTAACGGAATTTTCTCCGTCTGTGCGTTTAATATATTTACCGGCTCCATCACCTTATGCGGCAGTTTCAGTCCTGGAAAGACCGGCAGCGCCGTCGCTTTATCCCGCTTGCTACGCCGGCTCAAATCGGACAGTCCCGAAAACAAGCGTCCTATACTTGCCTTGTTATCCGCCACCGTGCTGATACATACTATATTGCTTAAATCCGACATTTCTACCTGTATATTGTATCTATTTCTGAGCAGTTTCCCGGTGCTGTACCCGGTAAGACCAAGTTTCGCCATATTTACCGTTATTCTGGTTATGTCATTCTGAAAACCTGGAACAGCCGCCTTGTCCAGTAGTTTTATGCCGTTTGGCGCTATTTCCCTGCTGCAAGCTTCAATAGTGTCCATCAAGCTGTCGAGCCGACTTTCGCCATATTTCTGCATGATTTCCCTTGCAATATCCAGATAGGCCATGATGATATACGATGGACTGGTAGTCTGAAAAATACCCAGAAAATATTGAAGCCTCTGCAAATCAATCCTATCAGAGCCAATATGCAGATAGGCACCCTGTGTAAATGCCGGAAGCGTCTTATGGGCGCTCTGTACACAAATATCCGCACCTGCTTTCAGAGAGCTGACAGGAAGTCTGGAACTAAAAGCCAGATGGGATCCGTGAGCCTCGTCTACTGCAAGCAGCTTACCACGCATATGTACTATTTTAGCGATTTCGTCAACATCACTGCAAACACCGTAATAATTCGGTCTGGTTATGAGAACTCCGACAGCATCAGGAGCATCATCAAGCGCCTTTTCTATAACTGTGGCCGTTATACCTGTGTTGATACCAAATTCCTCCGAATATCCCGGCAAGACATAAACGGGTTCTGCTCCGGCCAAAAGCATCCCATTGATTACTGCTCTATGACAATCCCTTCCTACAATGAGACGCTGACCCGGTCTGCACATTGCTGCAATTGCCGCATGCAGGCCTACAGTACAACCATTTACAAGAAAATAACTCTTTCGGGCCCCAAAAGCTGCAGCTGCAAGTTCCTGCGCTTCTTTTATTGCGCCCGTCGGCGCATGCAAGTTGTCGGTGCCCGGTATTTCAGTCAGATCAAGCTTTTCAATTTCCCTACGAAATTCAACAGGAATACCTATGCCCAGCTTGTGGCCAGGCATATGAAATGGGAGCGGCCCGGTGGCCGTATAGGCTTTTATTGCGCTGTAAATAGGTATATTCCAGCTTCTAATAGCTTTTCTCCCTTTCTATTTCGCTTCTATTCTTTTCGTATATTATTCTTAAGCCTTCGAGGGTAAGGCGTCCATTTACCTCATCAATCGTCTCGGCTTCTGATGCAATAAATTTTGCAAGTCCGCCGGTAGCGATGACTTTTATATTATTTTCCTTCATCTCCCGTTTAATCCTGTTAACCAAATAGTTGACCTGTCCGACATAGCCGTAAAAAATGCCTGATTGCATACTGACAGAAGTATTGCGGCCAATTACTGCATCGTGCTTCGTCAAATCAATTCTTGGCAGCTTGGCAGTTCTCTGATACAAGGCTTCGGCAGATATTTTAATGCCCGGGCATATGGCTCCGCCAAGGAATTCCCCTTTGGAGGATACTGCATTGAAGGTAGTCGCAGTGCCAAAGTCCACAATTATGACAGGTCCTCCATATATTTCATATGCTGCAACTGCGCCCGCAATCCTGTCTGCCCCAAGTTCACGTGGGTTCTCGTATTTAATGTTTATGCCGGTTTTTATTCCGGGTCCAATTAGAATAGGTTCCTTTTTGATATACTTCCTTATCGCATGCTCGAATGAATACATGATGGGAGGAACAACAGATGCTATTATAACTGCTTCTACCTCTGAAACATCCAGCTTCTCATTATTAAAAAAGCTAATAAAAAACATGCCGAATTCGTCAGATGTCCATTCCCTGTTTGTTGCAAGCTTCCAGTGTGCTATCAGTTTTTTTTCTTCATACAGGCCTAGCCTAATATTGGTATTTCCCACATTTATTGCAAACAGCACTTCTCAACCTCCGAGTTGGGTCAGATGAGTATTTTCGATGTTCAAAACAGGCTTTTGCTTATAATTTTAGGCTTTTTATCTCTTTTATTTCAAGCTCTATTTCCTTTTCCAGTCTGATGATATCTTCCTTTATATCTTCAATCGTTTCCTCAACCCTGTTTCTCGTATTATAGCCATGCCTGCCTCCTGAAGTTGAGGCGCCGGCGTACTGTCTTGGCTGGATATCTCTGTCCGTGTTTCTGTCCCGATAAAATCCACTGCTCTGACGGCTTTCTTTTGAATATGCGTCTTGACGATTAGACTGATTCCTCACAGCCTGCGTGCCTATTTTGGATTGGGTCTGGATGCGGCCTTGATTGAAATCCTGCCCAGCCTGCGCTTGCTGGCTCTGATTGCGTCCCTGCACTTCTCTATTGTTTGAAGCCTGCACTCCTGCAGTTTGTCCAACACCCTGCTGGTGAAGCTGCTTTTTTTCCTGCTGGTTTTGATTATAGCCCTGATTATTCGCCCGGCTATGCGTCTGCTGTTCGCTTCTCTGCTTTTCACCTCTCTGCTGTTCGGGCTTCTGCTGTTCGCCTCTCTGCTGTTCGGGCTTCTGCTGTTCGCCTCTCT
>CAYGHY010000045.1:11970-13473 GCA_964349435.1 uncultured Oscillospiraceae bacterium | reverse complement strand
TCGGGCTTCTGCTGTTCGCCTCTCTGCTGTTCGGGCTTCTGCTGTTCGCCTCTCTGCTGTTCGGGCTTCTGCTGTTCGCCTCTCTTCTGCCCGCTCTGATATCTTTCAGCACGTTGCCTGTCAACGGCCTGATTCTCGTCTTGCTTCCTGAGCATCCTAATACCTCCGCTTTGTTTAGCCAATTCCCTTTTTCTATTTAAATTGTTTGACACTATTTTATTTTCTATTTTATTTTAAAAGGTTAAGCAAGTCAACCCCTGCGGCTTCGCTGTCGTTTCCGCCCAAATTTTACAATATCCCACTGACAGAAACCTCACCCGACAGCAGTTCGCGTTGGGCTCCATCACTACAGACTACCAAAAGTCTTCCGTCTGGCGTAATATCAACTGCTGTTCCGGTGTGTTCATCGTCCTTTAACCTGAAGCGGACTTCCCGGCCAAGTGTGACCGATATTTTCTTCCACATTTCTAACACTCTTGCATTGTTGTATGTTAATACAAGCTGGAACATAGCATCCAGTTCACGTAGTACGGAACGTACAATGGTTAGTCTGCTGCAGCCTATTTTTTCCGCTTTTCCGGCGTACTCCACCTCATTTGCAGCAGTCTGTCTTAAAGTACTGATCTCGGAACCGCTCATCGCTTCTCCTTTTTCAACAGTCGTCTTCCGACTCTCGGCAGCCATTTTAAGCGATATTGCTCTGTCTTTCAGTTCTTCAGTAAAATCCTCTCTGTTTTGAGAGTAGTTTATTCCAATACCAAGTATTATATAATTAACACGATCTGCTTCAGAAACCATTTCCAGCAGTATGCCGCATACCTTGCTGCCTTCA
Organism: uncultured Oscillospiraceae bacterium; assembly: GCA_964349435.1. Classification (GTDB taxonomy): domain Bacteria; phylum Bacillota; class Clostridia; order Acetivibrionales; family DTU013; genus CAYGHY01. The sequence continues at coordinate 12,641 of CAYGHY010000045.1, read as the reverse complement.
ATAATAAGGTCATTAGGCCATTTTATCCCTACATTAATGCCGGTTGTTTCTCTTATGGCGTTTGCTGTAGCAACGGCTGCAGCAAGTGTGAGAATTTGGGATTCCGCAGGAGCAAGGGGCGGCCGCAACACTACGGACATATAAATTCCCTTCTCGGCAGGTGAATCCCAGCTTCTGCCCAACCGGCCTCTCCCTGCAGTCTGTTGCCCTGTAACAACCGACATGCCGTCATTGCAGCCTTCGGCAGCAAGTTTTCGGGCATAATTGTTTGTGGAATCCAATAAATCAAAGTACTGTACATCACGCCCTATTATGGAGGTGTTAAGCTCGCAGGCTATTTCATAAGCATTTAGTCTGTCTTCTGAAGGCAGCAGTCTATAGCCTTTCCCGGAGGTTGCTTCAATGTTATAGCCCTCCTTTCTAAGCTCTTCTATGTACTTCCATACTGCCGCTCTGGATACATCAAACCGTCTGCCAAGCTCTCCTCCTGAGACATATCCATCTACTGCATCTTTCAGCAGCTGTACAATTGCGTATTTCACATTTATACTCCATTTCTGATTTCCGGCTTCCGGCTTCTGATTTCCGGCTTCCGGCTTCTGATTTCCGGCTTCCGGCTTCTGATTTCCGGCTTCCGGCTTCTGATTTCTAGTATCCCGCCATGTCCGGAA
>CAYGHY010000045.1:1624-11870 GCA_964349435.1 uncultured Oscillospiraceae bacterium | reverse complement strand
GCTTCTGATTTCCGGCTTCCGGCTTCTGATTTCTAGTATCCCGCCATGTCCGGAATCCGCAGCGTGTACACCCTGCCGTCCCTTTCATCCTTAAAAACTGCCAGTCCGCTTTTGGAATCCTCAATACCTAAAGCCTTCCCTTCGCTGCATAACCTTTTAAAAAAATGATATAGTAAAGTATCATTAAAATCATCGTGAGCTTCTCTGAAACCTTCAAAAGTATTATTAAAAAACAGTTCCTGCGAATTGCCATACAGTATGGGCGTATCCAGCCCCCTGCCGAGTTCACCGATGTTCTCGGCGATAATTGAGCTGGTAATGAGGCATTCGGGAATCCGGTAGCCGCCAAAAAAATACCGCTCAATTGATATGATGGAACTGAGGTACATCTCCATTGCCTCGGGAAATGACAGCCCTGCCTCATAAAGCAGACTGTCGGCTACAAAGCAGTATTTGGGCTGTACCTCGAGCTTTAGGCATCTGTAAACCGATGACATATATTTCACATGGTCATCTCTTGGGTTAAGCAGTGCAGTAATACATTTCCTTCTCTCTCCATCAATAATTACTTCCCTGCAATACCACTCGGAAAGCTTAATGCCGCATTCTATGGCTTTTTCTGCTGACTTGGCAGGTATATAATAATAGACCTCGACCATACCCTTACCTCCGACAACCGCTAATTTTCGACTAGAGCCTTATCTATTAAAGTTAAAAACAATCTAAATCTTCCTCAGTATATCCGCAATATCCGTAACTGTCACAGGCCTGATATTGGCAGCAGTACTTCGCTGCGTCATGGTTTTTGCAGCGTATTGTTCTATTTCGGCCTCTTCAAGGCGAAGCGCTTTCCCAATCAATGCTGTCAATGCATCTGCAAAAGCATCCAAGCTGTCCAGCTGCATCAGTTCCAAAATATGATCAATTCTGTCCTTTGCGTACCCGTAGTTGAACCTAAGGTATTCTGCCATCAGATAGCCATTGGCTTTCCCATGGGGAATACCTTTGAAGTATGTCAGGTTATAGCCTGCGCCATGTATAATAGTTGTGCCCGTATGAGAGATTACCATGCCGCCCAGCATGGAAGCATACAGAAGAAATTCTCTGTCCTCATAACTAATTTTCCCGCTTTTCAAATTGCCCAGACAACGACCGAATAGGCTAATCCCCTCCTTTGCGAGAATGTCGCTTGCGGGTGTCCTCCGCTTTCCCAGATACCCCTCCATGCAGTGTGAAAACGCATCCACTGCAGTATTTACCGTAACTTCAGGCGGCTGGCTTTCCGTATAGCGGGGATCAAGAAATGCAATTGCCGGAAACGTGTTGTCATTACCGAAGCTACCCTTTGTCTGGAGATCTCCTCTCGTTAGAATGGAATAGGGCGTAACTTCGCTGCCTGTTCCTGCCGTTGTGGGTATTGCAATGATAGGCAAAGGCTTGTTTTTGAAAATGTTTGTAAACAGCTCCAAAGGCTCCATTTCATTTGTTGCCAGAACTGCCGCAGCCTTTGCCGCATCAAGGGGAGAGCCTCCTCCTATCCCGATTATCAGGTCGGCGCCGACTTTTTTGGCCTCAGCGCCACACACTTTCACTGTTTCCGTGGAAGGGTTGTTATCAACTCTATCAAATATAAAAAACTCCATATTTTGTTCTTTAAGTACGCTGCAAATGTCTGAAAGCGCCCCGCTTTCTATTGCAGAACGACCACCCGTAACAATCAATGCCTTGCGCCCCAAGGCTGCAAGCTCACCGCTGTTTTGTTTTATGCAGTCTGTTCCGAAATATGCTTTTGTCGGCATGTAAAATTTGAATTGCATTAACAAATCCCCTTCTTGCTATTTCTTAACTTATTATATCAAAAGAGAACAGTCCTCGCCACTAACTATTTGGAAGCACCATAATATCAATATTAGGTGTGAAGAAGCGATTGATGATCATACATCCTCTATTGTATATTCTTATAAAATTACATATAATAATCCTGTAATTGTTTAATTCAAATTGTGCGTATTACAGGCTTAAATGAGGATGGAGGTTGCATTTATGGATTTCTTGGAAAACCTAGGCAAAAGGGTTGGCGAAGCTGCTCAAGCGGTGGCCAAAAAATCAGGGGGGCTTGTTGAGATTACAAAGCTCACTGTCAATATCAACTCAGAAGAAGATAGAATACAAAAGCTCTATGCGCAGATCGGCAAATCTATTTTTGAAAAGTACAGCGTCTCGGGTGTTACCGAACATGAAGCAAGGGAATTCTGTGAAACCATTAAGCTTCATGAACAAAACATTAAAGCCCTGAGGGTTAAGATTGCAGAAATCAAGGGTACCAAACAGTGTGTTGGCTGTGGAACTGATATGGAAAAGACTCAGATGTTCTGCTCCAAGTGCGGTGCAAAGAATGAAGCAGATCCCATTATCACTACGGAAGAACCGGCGCAGCAGGCTCAAACTGTGATTTGTCCTGCCTGTGGCACTGCATTGGCTTCCGGTTCCGCTTTCTGTACGAGCTGTGGTATGAAGTTAGGCTGATTTTCATTACATATCTCAGCCAAGCTGCAAACTAAAGCATGGAAATCGCTGCGATGAGCGTGCAATGAGCTTTTCTCATTTCTTTGTGCAAGCTTATTGCGGCAGTTTTCCAGTACCTCCAAGGCTGGTCCCAGTTCTTCATAAAACAACACTACAAGCTCCCCTGTTTGTGCTTCCATAATAGCCGCTTCAAAGGCTCTTGTCTCTGAGTATATTACAGTGATGTCGTCAATATTCATACCCTCTCCAATTGCCGCATTATAAAGCATATCAGCGACTTCCCCGGCATTCCTTCCGCGAAGATCATTATCCTCCTTGATATATAGCTTCGAGAAGAAACGCCCGCAGAGCCGGCCCACCTCGCAAATGCTATTATCTTTCCTATCTCCCGGCATCCCAATCACGCCGGTATATCTGCATGCACCTAACCCTTGAATCGTATTGACAACCGCACTGTAACCTGCGGTATTATGTCCATAATCAAGCATAACGGAGAATTGTCCCATATCAAAAATATTGAATCTCCCGGGGTTGGAGGTAACATCCGGCTTAAAGCTTGTCAGACCGGCCCTCACAGTACCGATCGGAATACAGAGGGCTAAAAGTGCGGAGACGGCTGCCAGAGAATTCTCAATGTTGCATTCCGACCTGCCGCTGAATGTAATGGGTATCTCATCAATGCGTACTATAAAAGCTTCGTGTCCTTTGTTAACAGAAAAAATGCAGCCTTCCCGCACAAACACCGCATCACCGCCTGAAATCATATGCTGTACAAGCAATGGACAGTAATAATCTAAAGAGAAAAGCAGTATCTTGCATTTTGCCCTCTCCATAAAAAAGGGTGTCATTTTATCAATAGCATTCAGCACCACAAAACCTTCAGATTTGACAGCTTCTGCCACAAGTGATTTTACTTTTGCGAGCTCTTCCAGTGTGTTTATGCCATCAACACCAAGATGGTCGTCACTGATATTGATAACCACGCCGACATCTGCGAGATCATACCCGAGACCCCTTTTTATAATACCACCTCTGGCTGTTTCAAGCACGGCAACTTCCACACGCTTATCCTTCAGCACTCTTGCGGCACTTAAAGCTCCGGTGTTGTCTCCTTCCGAAATACATTCGCCGTCTATATAAGCACCACCGGTACAAGTCATCCCTACAACCTTCCCCTCCATGCCCAAAGTATGTGCGATTATTCTTGATACTGTCGTTTTCCCATTTGTTCCGGTAATTGATACAATTGGTACGCTAACAGGCTCATTAACAGGGTACAAAAACTCAAGTATATCTCCCGCCACATTCCTGGGTTGACCCTCTGTTGGATAGAGATGCATCCGCAAGCCGGGTGCTGCATTCACCTCTATGACGGCGCCGCTGTCGGAAGTCAGAGGCATTGATATATCTTTACAGGTAATATCAATCCCCGCAACATCAAGCTCCAGCAGTTCCGCCGCTCTGACCGCCAACAGGGCATTATCGGGATGTACTTCCTCCGTGCAATCCCTGGCTGTGCCGCCTGTGCTTAAATTGCCATTGTAACGCAGCAATACACATTTCCCCTTTACAGGTATGCTGTTTTCATTAAAACCCTCTTTCGCCAGCACCTGCCTGGACATGTCATCAAACTTTATTTTTGTTAGTGGTTTTTCGTGATCTGAACCCCGTAGAGGATTCTCATTTTCTATATCAACCAGCTGTCCTATATTGTGCAGGCCATCACCAATAATCACCGGAGGCTTCCTTTCCGCCGCAGCAACCATTTTACCACCCACCACAAGAAGTCTGTAATCCCTGCCGTGAATATGCTTCTCCACTATCACTGCACGACTATGCCTGACAGCTGCATGAAAAGCTGTTATAAGTTCCTCCTTGTCTGAAATATTGATAAACACACCCTTCCCCTGATTGGCGTCAAAGGGCTTTATGACTACCGGATAGCCAATATTAGATGCTGCGTACACAGCCGCTCTGGCTGTATACGCAATATCTCCTTCCGGTACCGGTATGCCTGCTTCTGCAAGTATTTTTTTTGTAAGGTGCTTATTACCCGCAATATCTACTGTGATGCAGCTTGAGCTGTCCGTCAATGATGCCTCAACCAGACGGGTATACTTGCCGTTCCCCAGTTGCAGCACACTGGAATTTTCAAGGCAGGTAACAGGTATGTTTCTCCTTTCGGCCTCTTCATATATTGCACTTGTACTAGGACCAAGGTCTGTTTCCGCTGCTGTCTTCGCCAGATGCTGCAATATCCCGACTGTTTCCGGTATCGTGCCGGCAACCAGCATATTCACCATTTCTACCGCCGCCAGCAAACATTCTGCTGCGAATTTTTCATTTCGATACTCAAATACCATGTAGTAAACCGAAGGCTCTTCAAGCTCCCGACTTTTCCCATAATGCACGGCATAGCCCATCAAGCTCTGCAGTTCAAGCACTATATGCTCCACAACATGTGTGAGATAAGTCCCCTCATGGAGCCTTTTCACAAAACCGCCCTCATAACCCAGCGAGCAATGGTGAGTACTCAATCCGGGCAGTATTTGCAGCAGCCGATCATTAAAATGCACAATAGAACAGGTGGGCTTGTCATGCAAATTTCCGACATCTACAACAGCCTTTATCACCGGTTTGTGGCTGTAAATATTTCTCCCTTTATACGCCTGAATATTAATTATATTCACTTAGTCTCCTCCGTAATATCGTTAACGTAAATGACAGCTGAAAAATCCCGTGGACACTTAGCCCTGCTCGCTCTTAAGCCGGATTCGCATTGTAAATGACCGTTAATGAAGCCGGATTACCTCTCTGGCATCCAGGTCGTAGCCATAGCCGCGAGGCAGCACATGCAGTGTAATATTGGCGATAGCCAAGTTTTCATCCGGCATCAGTTCGGAGACGTTAGAACTTTTTATTTGCCTGCCGTCCACTATAGTGACGGAGTTGCTTCCAATGACTTCAAAATGAGTGTCGGGATAGATCCTGACTGCGGTATCTTCATCAATACCAATTCCAAGGATAGACGGATTTTCCGCTACTCCGCATAAAAGCCTTCCTATTCTGCCTCTTTGATGGAAATGCTGATCTATAAGCGCCGCTTCAAGCAAACCAAGCCCTGGGGCCATTTTCAGCGTGCATTTTCTTGCCGGATCATTGTTGTTGCCGTCAACGATCATGGTTCTGCTCATCGCCGAGGCACCCGCACTCGTTCCCGCAATAGTCGCTCCAGTTCTATATGCAGCATGCAGCGCGTTATAGACCTTGGTTCCGCCAAGTATGCTTGTGATTCGAAGTTGATCGCCGCCGGTAAAAAAAATGCCCGATGATTCAGAAACAAGCTTTGCATTCTTTTCCATATTTGCATCATCTCGTGAATTTATATCCAGAATATTTGATCCAATGGCACCTAGCCGTGCAAACACTGATTTATACTGATTTCCTGCCTCTATAGGTTTTTCGGTAGCTGTAGCAATGATGGTCAGGCTTGCCGCTGCCGCTCCGGAAAGTGTTACAAAAGCTTTAAGAATACTGCACTCGCCGGTCTTATCTTCTGCACCGCCTATTATGATTAAGTTACCCCTGTTCATTTGGTTCACCATTTTTCCAATGTATTGCATAAGTACTGTTTATATACCCAATGTGCGAACTAGATAATTGTAGAATACGTCGCTAAAAATCAGACCTGCCGCCATGAATATAATGCTTGCTACAATAAGCGGCATGCCTGCCCTTTTCCCGTTTTTGCTGACGAGAATACCCATTATTACTCCCACAATCCCAAAAACAAACGGGTATCTCACCAGCGAGGCAAAAGCGGCAATCCAGCCCGCTACAAGGTAATATCCATTACCCTTGCTCATAGTTCTGCCGATACTTCCATTTTGTTTAATTCTATCCATATGTTCACCTCAATATTTATTTTACTGCATAAGTCGATCCGGAGCTGCCGATCCTTATATAAAATCAGGGAGATCTGTAAAAATTTTTATGCAGTACGTTCATGTTTATATCAATATAGTATTTTTTCCTTTAAAGCCTGCGATATACATTGAAATATTTTGTTTGAGCGTTTTTATATCCTCTCATGGACTCTGAGGCGCTATGAAGTAATATTTGTTCGAAATATTCTTTATTTTTCCATTTATGTTATTATTTAATTTGATAAATTATTAAAAGTCTGTTAAACTGTTTTTTGTTATGTAAAGCAATATAATGTAGAGGGTGATAAAATGTCGGTTGATTTTAGCAATTTAACGGCAAAGCAAAAGAAAGTATATTCAGCAATAGAAGCTTACATTATTCGCAAAGGTATCCCTCCGACAGTCCGTGAAATAGGTGAATTGATTGGCGAAAAAACTCCTGGCGCAGTTCAGGGTATTCTCAACAGACTCGAGCAAAAAGGTGTAATAAAGCGTCAGCTTGGCGCCGCAAGGTCAATACAGCTGATATCCGTTGACAGCCATATGTACGCAACACCGGTATATATACCCGAGATAAAAAAAATCAGTAAAAGAAACGTAGATGATCTAACAAATATTTATAACATTGAGAGGTATCACCCCGTCTCACCATTTGCTCTTCCTAAAGAAGGCAACTATCTAATATGTGAATGTCCCGACGACGGACTATCAGAAAGTGGATTCGGATCGGCTGATACAATAATTATTGACACCTCCGCGGAATTGAAATCAGGAGATATCGTGTTGATTTTTTACGAGTTGCGTATGCTTCTTAGGTACTATTATCCCGAGGATGATGGCACCTTAACTCTCAAAGCCGATTCGAGCATTATTAATAAGAAAAACTTCACAAGTGATGAGGTAAAAATCATTGGCAGGGTAGTCGGCAGGTACACAATTTTTTAATCAATAGTACTGCATCTAGATAAACATTAATTCATCGGCAATTATGAGCCTTTCAGAGATTATATTAATATTGTTAACGTATGAGGAAATACTGAATGGGTTTTAAGAATGTATTGAAGAGTAAATACACACAGTTGGCATTTGTACTTTTCCCCGTGCTCTTTTGGGGAATTTCTTTTATTAGTACAAAAGTGGTGCTGAAAGAACTGTCCCCGGTTTCAATAGCCTTTTTTAGACAACTGATTGCTCTCCTGCCCCTTGTTTTATGGGGCGCTATCACCCGCGCATCGTTTAAGATCGCACTAAAAGACCTGTTTCTGTTGGCCGGCTCTTCCTTTTTCGGCATAGTTCTTTACTTTATTTTCGAGAATAACGGACTGATGCACACAACCGCTTCAAGTGCTTCTATGATCGTGGCGGCAGTACCTGTCTTCACATTACTTGCGGATATGATTTTCTTCAAGCTGAAAGCCGACATGAAGATTATAGCCTGTATCTTTGCCTCTGTTGCGGGCGTATATCTGGTCATATCTGTAAATGGAAAACCAGATTTTTCATCAGCAGTTTTTAAGGGCAACATGCTGATCATGGGTGCTATGGCAAGCTGGGTCATATATACTGTTATGAGTCGTAAATTGGGCTGCAAATACCCTAGTTTTATAATAACAATCTACCAGACAATGCTCAGCAGCCTGCTTTTTCTCCCATTCCTCATACTGGAAACCAAAAAATGGGAGCCCATAAGCACAGTCGCATTACTGAACCTTCTATACCTGGGAGTGTTTTGCTCTGCGATTTCTTATTTTATGTTTCTATATGCAATAAAAAAACTGGGTTCGGCGGTATCCTCCGCATTTCTGAACCTTATCCCCATGGTCTCTGTGCTGGCAGGCTATCTCATTTTGGACGAAAAGCTGCTGCCGGTACAGTACGGAGGTATGTTAATCATTATTTCAAGCCTGTTCTTTCTGAGCAGAAATCAGCGACTGCAAAAAGTGCAATAGTAATCTGTCAATCTTATGGTTGTCAGAGTACTATCTATAAATTTCTTCAACAATAAGCCTGCCCATTTCCCTTGTACCTACCGGTTTTCCTCCGGGAGAGGCAATATCATTGGTGCGATAGCCTTTTTCCAGCACCCTTTTAACAGCACCTTCAACAAGCTCCGCAGCTGCGGTCCGACCAAATGAATACCGGAGCATCATTGCGGCAGAGAGAATTGTTGCAATAGGATTTGCTTTGTCCTGCCCCGCAATATCCGGAGCAGAGCCGTGTATTGGTTCATATAGCCCCAGTGTTCCACTTCCAAGGCTAGCCGAAGGCAGCATGCCGATAGACCCGGTAATCATAGAAGCTTCATCGGATAAAATGTCTCCAAACATGTTTGAGGTCACAATAACATCAAACTGGCGCGGATCCCTTATCAACTGCATTGCGGCGTTATCTACATATAAGTGGTTTAGCTTCACATTCGGGTAGTCCTTTGATATTCTGATAACAACTTCTCTCCATAGTCTTGAGCTTTCAAGTACATTGGCTTTGTCAACAGAAGTGACTAGTCCGCTACGTTTGACAGCTGTTTCAAACGCCAGTCTGGCTATGCGCTCCACTTCTCCGACACTATATCTTTCAGTATCAAAAGCGGCTTCATGTTCTGTACCGACTCCCTGGCGCCCCCTGTCCCCAAAGTAAATGCCACCAGTCAGCTCTCGGACAACCAGAATATCAATATTATCTCCAATGATTTCTGATTTCAGCGGAGATGCATCTCTAAGAGCTTCATAAATTATAGCTGGTCTCAGGTTTGCAAAAAGTCCCAGTCCCGACCTGATGCCAAGCAAACCGGCTTCAGGTGTCTTCGATCGCGGCAGGCCTTCCCATCTGGGCCCCCCTACCGCACCTAACAGTACTGCGTCGCTAGCCCTGCACGCCTTTAGTGTTGCCTCCGGCAGCGGCTCACCACAGGCGTCTATTGCGCATCCTCCCATAAGTTCTTCACGAAAGCTAAACCGAATACCTTGTGTATCACCAACTGCATTCAGAACTGCTATTGCCTGGTTAACCACCTCAGGTCCGATTCCATCACCTTTTAAAACTGTTATATTGCAATTCATTTTGTTTTCCTCCACATCCGGTCACTTCTGTTAATATCATTGCAGATGATTGTCGCATAGCTTCGTTTAACGCAAGACGACATAAAATGGCTTTATCGCCCGTATAGCGTCATTGCTCTGCCCAACACGGCGAGATATCTCCTTATTTGCTCGCTTGCTGCCTAAGATAACCGATTAGGCCGTCTGCGGCTATCAGCTGCTGCATGAATTCCGGGAAGGGCACGCTTTTGTAGGTAACGCCCTTCGTCTGGTTTGTAATAATGCCTGTATCAAAATCGATCATGAGCCCGTCGCCTTCTGATATGTCTGCTGCAGCCTCGGAGCTCTCGATGATGGGAAGTCCTGTATTAATGGAGTTGCGATAAAAAATTCTGGCAAAGGTTTCTGCAATTATACAGGAGATACCGGATGCTTTTATTGCTATAGGGGCATGCTCTCTGGACGAACCACAGCCAAAGTTCCTGCCTGCTACTATGATGTCCCCCTTTTTCACCCGTTTGACAAAACTGCTGTCCAAATCCTCCATGCAATGCGCCGCAAGCTCCGCCGGGTCTGATGTGTTCAGATACCTGGCAGGTATTATGACATCTGTATCTACATTGTTACCATATTTAATGACTTTACCCTGAATCTTCATGCTATTCCCTCCTGTCTATGTAGTGCGGAAATAATCTGATACAGCTGCTGTTCATGGTGCAGAAATAATCTGATACAGCTGCTGTTCATGGTGCAGAA
>CAYGHY010000045.1:0-1524 GCA_964349435.1 uncultured Oscillospiraceae bacterium | reverse complement strand
AGCTGCTGTTCATGGTGCAGAATTCCTATCCGGTCTGTATGTCCGGTTAGACCTTCCTTTTTACAATTCATCCGGCGATGCAATCCTGCCGGCTACAGCCGAAGCCGCAGCAATTGCCGGGCTAGCCAGATATACTTCACTCTCCGGATGGCCCATTCTGCCTATAAAGTTCCTGTTGGTGGTGGCCACCGCCCTCTCTCCTTTGGCCAGGATGCCCATATGGCCGCCCAGACAAGGCCCGCAGGTAGGTGTGCTCACAGCGGCTCCGGCGTCGATAAATATATCAAAGAGCCCTTCATTCATGGACTGCTTCCATATTTTCTGCGTGGCTGGAATAATGATGCATCTTACATCAGGATGAACTTTCCGCCCTCTCAGTATCTGTGCTGCGACACGCATATCCTCCATCCTGCCGTTTGTACAGGAGCCGATGATAACCTGGTCTATTTTTATCTCGCCTACCTTGTCAATTGTTCTAGTTTTATCAGGAAGCGGCGGGAATGCCACAGTTGGCTTTATTTCCCCAAGGTTTATCGTATATTTTTCGCTGTAAACCGCACCTGCGTCTGCGCTAAATACCTTGTATTGTTTGGTGGAATGTTCCCTGACATATTCAAGAGTCTTGTCATCCACCTCAAAAATTCCATTCTTGCCTCCTGCTTCAATAGCCATATTTGCCATAGAAAACCTGTCATCCATAGAAAGGTTGCATAAGCCATCCCCTGTAAATTCCATCGATTTGTACAGCGCCCCGTCAACACCTATCATGCCTATTATATGCAAAATGACATCCTTTCCGCTGACCCATCTACCAGGCGTGCCCCTCAGTTCAAACTTTATTGCCTCAGGAACTTTGAACCAAGCTTCTCCGGTAGCCATGCCGGCAGCCATGTCTGTACTGCCAACACCTGTAGAAAATGCGCCGAGGGCACCGTAGGTACAGGTGTGGGAGTCGGCGCCGATCACAACATCTCCCGGCACCACCAACCCTTTTTCAGGCAGCAGTGCATGTTCCACGCCCATCTGCCCAATTTCAAAATAGTTGACTATGCCCATCTCGCGAGCAAATTCTTTAATAAATTTGACCTGCTCTGCAGATTTAATATCCTTGTTTGGAGTAAAATGGTCGGGTACAATTGATATTTTATTCTTGTCAAAAACGCGATCCACTCCAATTTTACGGAATTCCTTCACGGCCACGGGAGTGGTAATATCATTGCCAAGCACCATATCAAGTCTGGCCATTATCAGCTGGCCTGCTTCCACTGTGTCAAGCCCTGCATGGTCTGCAAGGATTTTTTGAGTCATTGTCATGCCTTTACTGCTGGAAAAGCTGTGCGTCATAAAAACACCTCCTTGTTCTAAAGATTATACGGTCTGGCGAAACAGGATTCTTCCTGTTACTTATTGAGATGTTGCAGCAATATGAATGTTTTGTACTGTCAGTAACCCCGTCCCCCCGACACCCCTCGACACCTTCCTATACTGTAGCGGCGTAAGATTTGCATATTTCCTGAACATCTC
>CAYGHY010000044.1:0-16701 GCA_964349435.1 uncultured Oscillospiraceae bacterium | reverse complement strand
CACTAATGTTTTTTGCCTCCCCACAAGCTGTACCTGGCCGTCAGCCGGGTTTTTTTCCAATAATGAATTTTTCTCAGCAACCTTTGCGCCAGATGATACCGACGCCAACTCATTACTGAGCGCCTGCTCAGTTTTATTTCCTGCTTGCGATAAAACCTGAGGGTTTAAAACATTAATGTCAAAAAAAGCGCACATCACTATCATATTCAGCATGAATACTGCTGCCAAAACAATAACCAGCAGTGCTAACGAGTGTATATATATTTTCATAAATACTACCTGCAAATCATTTTAACGGTAGTATTTACATCAGATGCTTAGTGTTATGCATTTAAGCTGCGTACAGCCGGAAGAAGCTAATTCAGAGGCATATAATGCAGTAAAAATACACTATTATATTATAACTTTGCGACAGTTTTCTTGAGATACGATAAAAACTCCTGTTTGAGTTCATCACGTTTTAATGCATACTCCACGGTTGCTTCAAGAAAACCAAGCTTATTTCCAACATCGTAACGCTTGCCTATAAAATCATAAGCATATATGGAGCCAGAGGACAGCAGCTTCTTCAGTGCGTCGGTCAGCTGTATCTCACCGCCCTTGCCCGGCTCGGCCTTTTCCAGATAAGTAAATATCTCCGGAGAAATAATATACCGTCCGAGTATGGCGATATCGGAGGGCGCTTTATCCCGTTCAGGCTTTTCAACCAGATCAGACACTTTAAAAATGTGGTCTTCAACAGCGGATCCCTTGATTATGCCGTATTTCGAAACATCTTCCTCCGGTACATGTTGTACACCTAAAATAGTAGTGTTATATTTTTCGTATACATCCATAAGTTGCTTCAAACACGGCACCTTCGAGTCGATGATGTCATCGCCCAACATCACTGCAAAAGGCTCATTATCGATAAATGACCGGGCACAGTAAATGGCATGCCCCAGTCCTTTGGGTTCCTTTTGCCTGACATAGTTGAGGTTTACCAGGTTTGAAATATCCTGTACAAGGGCAAGCAGATTTTCCTCGCCTTTTCTTCTCAGTATATCCTCAAGCTCATAGGACTTGTCAAAATGGTCTTCTATAGCTCTTTTCCCACGGCCCGTGACGATTAATATATCCTCTATGCCCGATGCGATAGCCTCTTCAACGATATACTGAATGGTTGGCTTATCTACAATCGGGAGCATTTCCTTAGGCTGAGCCTTAGTTGCAGGTAAAAATCTAATACCCAATCCCGCTGCCGGAATAACAGCTTTTCGTATCTTCAAAACAATCCCCCTTTCGATGTCTTGCCAGAGCATCTGTAAATCAGCCAACTGCAGCCGCAACCGTGACAGATCCAGCTTAAATGGACAAATAACTCCGGCGAATAAAAAATATCAGGGTTTTTCTTTTTATGATTACTTTACCACAGTCACAAACAACTTTACAAGTGCAGGTGATTGGAACAGAACAAAAATTAAACAGCTTGTTAACTGATTTGTTACAGAAACGTAATATATTTCTCTAGCAAATAGTGGTACAATGTAATTGCCACAGCCAATAATACTATTTTTTCATTTTTGTTCCTCCTTTTAATATAGACTATGGCTGATTTCATATTATCTTGTAAAGCACTATTATCGGTATTATTTTAAATATTTATCAAGTGCTTTATTTTTTTGTCTGGAACTAATAAGTGATGGGCTGGACAAAAGTGATATTATTCCCTTAATAACTGTTTAGCGACAAATTCGTTCTTTACGATCTCATCGATTGAACGTATGCCTAACTGCTTCAGTATCTTCATAACGTTTAGATTATCAAAAGGGGTCATGATCAGGGAATCCTCCCCGAATTCATTAACCATTTTTGTAGCCTTGTCTGCATCAATATTAGTTCTCGGCCCTCCTACGCAACCGCCGACACAACCCATGCCCTCTATGAAGTTTGCACCAATGTCAATGGAGTTTGATAAATCATCCAATAACTGTTTACAGCTTTTGATGCCGCTAACTTTTTTGGCTCTGAGCTTGATGAGCCTACGGGGTTCCAGCCTGTTTACAACAGTTTTTACAGAGAAACTGACGCCGCCTGTTCTAGCGTATATCCGCCCCCCCAGGGAGGCCTGATCCTTTTCGTCGGCAGGCAGGTTTTCTAAATGGATTTCAAGGACAGAAAACACCTCTGATAATTCTCTGAAATTGATGACAAAATCGATGGCTCCATCAAGCTCAGGTTCAATGGACTCGATCTTTTTTGCGATACACGGCGCTATGAAAACAACCTTTGCACCCTTATACAATTTCTTTAGGAATCTCCCTGAAGCTATCATAGGAGATACCGAGGGCGACATATGATTATATATATCGGGATAGCATTTCTCTGTAAGGTTGAACCAAACAGGACAGCAGCAGCTGGTCAGAAAAAAGTCCTTCTCGGTCCTGACCAGTTGACTAAACTCAAAAGCCTCCCTAATTGTGAGTATGTCTGCAAACAAGGCCACCTCTATCATATCGGTAAACCCCATAAGCTTGAATGCAGTTCTGAGCTGCCCCATAGTAACGTTGTCACCGAATTGACCGACTATAGCTGGTGCAACAGCGGCAAATACAGATGTGTTTTTGTCTTTTAATAATTTTATTAACGGAATAAACTCTATTTTATCTGCCAGAGCGCCAAAATCGCAGTTTGCGACACATTCTCCACAGTTTAGGCACTTGTTGTTTACAATAACAGGCCCTTCGCTCCTTCTATAAATTTGTGCTTCATGCTTGCATGCTTCTACGCATTTTTCGTTTTCACAATACTCGCATACACCTTGTATTTTAGCAATAACTGGCTCTCCAATCGATACGGAATTTTCCACCAGCTCAAGTTCGTCGCTGAACTCCGTATTCCCTGCGGGATCTAAACCCATCGCAATTCTGATGTGATCTTTTATAAAAGGCAAATCTTCATCCAAGAAACTGAATTTTTCTTTTATTTCACCAGCTAATTTAGTTAGATCATCAGTGGTCTTTAAATCGCCATCCCAGTATTTTTTTACAAGCTCTCCGAATATTCTCATCCGCTTTTCCTGAAATCCGCTAAACCGATTATTCATATTTACATCCCTTTCATCCTGCTTATCGCATTCATATTTTACCCTAAGGGATTGTAAAATACAACTTTTGCAAGTCCTTTCCCGGGGCTGTTACTTTTCTTTTATCCTGTTGCCTTTAAGATGGCATTTGAAATAAGGTTGATTGAAATACCGCATGCAGGCAGGTAATAGTTATTTCTTTTTTCCCATAACTCAGATATACTGGATTGAAGTACTAATGTCAAATAGAATGGGAACGGTGGTTGACCTGGTAAAAACATTACGGGACAAAGAAAGGCCAAAAGCAATAATTTATCTGATAATAACGGCAATATTCTGGAGTCTTGGAGGCTTGCTGATCAAATCAGTCAACTCGAATCCTCTTGCTATTGCAGGGGTGAGAAGCGGTATCTCAGCGTTTATTATACTTATTGCAACCGGAAAACCGAAACTGAACTGGTCTTTTCCACAGATCGGCGCTGCTGTTGCATATGCGGCTACTGTATTGTTCTTTGTTGCTGCAAATAAAAATACGACGGCTGCAAATGCAATATTGATACAGTATACCGCACCGGTTTATGTAGCTGTACTAGGAGCCTGGCTGTTAAAAGAGAAAGTCAAGCTGCTGGATTGGTTAACAATATTTGTTGTTATTGTCGGATTGGTATTGTTTTTTGTAGATGATATCAATATGGCAGGTGTATTTGGGAATATTCTTGCGGCGGCGTGCGGTGTCGCTTTTGCGGTCTTTGCTGTTTTAATGCGCATGCAGAAGGAAGGATCGCCGCTGGAATCGGTACTGCTTGGCAATATCCTTACCGCATTGATCGGAATTCCTTTTGTGTTTCAGGCCGTACCGGATGCAAAAGGATGGCTATACCTTGTCATATTGGGAATTGTTCAGCTTGGCCTTCCATATATTTTGTATGCAAAAGCCATCAAACATGTTACAGCCCTGGAAGCGAGCCTGATTCCGGTGATTGAGCCGATTCTCAATCCGGTCTGGGTATTCCTGATGCTGGGTGAGACTCCCGGAAAGTGGGCTTTTGTCGGCGGGGTCGTAGTAATAGCTGCTGTTACCGGCAGATGCCTGATTTTGATTAAATCGCAACAAGTGCATTAATATTCCTGTTACTGCCTGATAGCCAGAAAATTGCCAGAAAATACATTCCCATCAAGATTTAATTGTATTGATAAGATTCGATATTTTGAGTATAATAGGTAAGTAACTTTTGAAACCGTTACAATAGTTAATTTTTGGCCGTGCTAGACGGGGAGGTAGCGGTGCCCTGTACCTGCAATCCGCTGCAGCAGGGTTGAATTCCTGTTCGAGGCTTTATTTTTGTAGAGTCTGCCCCGTGCAAGCAGTGATGATAATTGGGTCTTGCGCAACAGAAGCCTGTGAACTCCGCCAGGTTCGGAAGGAAGCAACGGTAAGCAGTTACTTTTGTGTGCCGCAAGGATGCCTGATTGGAGCCAACTACACGGGTTACGTCTGTAGAAGTAAGTCGAAAACAGGTGCACGGCCAATTTAATTAAAACATGTCCGGACGCATAAGTGAAGTGAGAAGACTTGAAATGGGTGAGCTGCTGCATTTAACTGCCGCATCTGGAGGATTCTCGCTACTCATCAATGATTTCCAATGCCAGACCTGCTTTATCTGCGATACTTTGAGCCTTTTCCATCAGTTTATCACTTTTGGAGGAAGTGGCTATGACAGGTGATTTGTTGAAGCTTTCTTCGTCCAGGCACCTTACCTTCATTTCATGTCCGGTGACCTTTAAAACTGCTTCTTCAATCAACTTAATATGCTCCATCTTTAAAATCTGTGTTTTGATGTAATTGTTCTGTTCACTGAAAACAAGACCGAGTTTATTCGCATCCAACTGTACTGCTTTTGCATTGGCCAGGAGGGAGTAAATTGTCATCCTGCCCATGCTTTTCAGATAATCCATTATCTTTGGCCATTGCTTGAATTCCATAGTTTTTGACAGTGGTAAAGCTGATGCCGAGCCTGACGGTAGGTCCGACGCCGGAGCTGATGCCGAGCCTGACGGTAGGTCCGACGCCGGAGCTGATGTTTGCGAAACACGGTCAGAGCTTGCATTATAGCCTGCAAAATCCATTTGTTTTTGCTTAAGCTCCTCCGCAGCTTTCTGTGCAATTGGGTGGATTCCATTGATAGCATGCTCACCGCTAACCAGCCTGTTTTCAAGCGCGGCCAACCTGTCTGGAATACTTCCGTCAGCAATGCTGCCGCTGCCGCAAAGCTTAATTAACGTTACTTCCAGCTGAACCCTTGGATTTGAAGTCCATTTGAAGCCTGATTCCAGAGCAGAGAGGTCTTTGATCTGATAAATGATTTCATCCAGCGATATGACCGCTGCTTGCTGCTTCATCATTTCTAATACGGCTGTCGGTACTTCGATCAGGTTGTCGCACCGGCCGTTTGTTGCCTTGCATATAAGCAGATTCCTGAAATAGAGCACCAGGTCGGAAACAAAATGGGCTATATCACGACCATCCATGACAAGGCGGTTTATGTTCTCAAGTATTGCCGGTACTTTTTTGTCCCGCATGCTTCCGACAAAATCGGTCATAAAAGTATCATTCACTATGCCCACCACAGTTAATACATCGTCATAGCCTATCTTACCGCCGTTAAGTGAAATACACTGATCCAGCAGGCTGATGGCGTCTCTCATGGCACCGTCGGACATACGAGCGATAAGCTTTGCGGCGTCCATCCCAAGAACAGTACCGTTGGCAGAAGCGATCTTGTTAAGCCGCTTCGTGATGCTGTCCTGGGAGATGCGCCTGAAATCATACCTCTGACAGCGGGATAGAATGGTGGCCGGTAACTTGTGGGGCTCAGTGGTGGCTAATATAAATATTACGTGCTGCGGTGGTTCCTCCAGGGTTTTGAGCAATGCATTGAAGGCTCCGATGGAGAGCATGTGAACTTCGTCTATGATATAAACCTTGTATCTGGCCTTTGCGGGGGTATAAATGACTTCCTCCCTTAAGGAGCGGATATTGTCTACACTGTTGTTTGAGGCTGCATCTATTTCGAGTACGTCCACACAGTTGCCTGCAAGTATCTGAAGGCAAACTTCACATTGATTGCACGGATCTCCGTCTTTAGGGTTGAGGCAGTTTATTGCCCTGGAAAGTATATGAGCTATTGAGGTTTTGCCGGTGCCTCTTGTGCCGCAAAAAAGGTAAGCGTGAGCTACCCTGCCGGTGCTGACACTGTAGCGAAGAGTTTTTACCACATGCTCCTGTTCCACCACATCCTCAAACAGTTTCGGGCGCCATTCTCTGTATAAAGCGATATATGCCATCGTACCTTCACCTCGTCAGTTTTCCTATGGGTCGGCTAAAATATTACTTCCGACCCTTTTCTGGAGAATGTGGCTTCAGTGTAGTTCCCCGAAAAAGTTTTAGCGGAAGTTAAATTTTAACGATCCCCATAAGAGATATTCCTTTATATTATATCAGAAAAGCTCAATAAAAAAAGACATGACAATCTTCAAAATGACTTTGTAAATGTATTAAAAATACGAACGATTTATAAAAGCAGGATTAAAACATTCGGAAATTATGTGGTATAATACTATAAGTTGCAGGTAAAAAAACTGATGATTCCAAATCCCCTTTTCGCTGTATAAATATTATGGAAAACGAGTGGTGTTTATGGAAAAACTACAAAGAAACGAGAGAATAATTATAATACAAAGATTATTGTGCGATTCCCCGGGAAAAGCTTTCAACCTTGGGAGTTTTACAGAACTGCTGGGTTGTGCAAAATCCTCTGTAAGTGAAGACATTGACATTATCAGGGGTTCGCTTGAGAAATTTGGTATGGGGACGATAGAAACAATAACAGGTGCCTCTGGAGGTGTACGTTATCTGCCGGTAACATCAGAGGAAACGGCTAAGAAACTGGCGGAAAACCTCAGCCTGGAGATTTCCAGGAAGGAGAGGATACTGCCCGGAGGCTACCTGTACATGCTGGATATCATTTACGACCCAAAGAAGGTATCCGAAATCGGCAGAGTATTTGCCGGCTGCTTTTATGATAAAAATATTGACTATGTGATTACAGTTGAGACTAAAGGCATACCCCTTGCTTTCATAACAGCCAAATACCTGAATGTACCGCTTGTAATAGTCAGACATTATAACGAAGCTACGGACGGAGCCTCAGTAAACATAAACTATATATCCGGTTCCTCCAAGAAGATACAGACTATGGTGCTGCCGCTGCACTCCTTAAAGCGGAACTCGAGGCTGCTTTTCATCGATGATTTTATGAAAGGCGGAGGTACAGCCAAGGGTATATTGGAGCTTGCCAGGGAATTTGAATGTGAAGTGGCCGGTATAGGAGTATTAATTCAAACGGCCGAACCCTCCAGAAAGCTGGTAGATAATTGGTTCTCTCTACTGACTCTTCAGAGTGTTGACGAGGAGCATGGCATTGTCAATATTGGGCCAAGCAGTGTGATATTTAATGAAGAGGTCTAGAATGCCGTCTCTGAGTTCATCTTTCCAAGTTTGTCGGGAAAATCCGCAGTATTATTTGAGGTGCAATTAAATTGTAGGAAAAAAGAAGGAAAAAGAATATTTTTATAGAATATATAATGTACATTAAAATATGGAAGGTGGTAGCAGATTATGGAGATAACGGATGTTCGCATAAGAAAGATTGATGTTGAGGGAAAAATGAAAGCGGTCGTATCTGTAACTTTTGACAATGAGTTTGTTGTACACGACATCAAAGTTATAGAGAGCCAGAGCGGCCTGTTCATTGCAATGCCAAGCAGGAAGACGCCCGATGGGGAGTTCAAGGATATTGCGCACCCGATAAATGCTGTCACTAGAGATAAAATTCAGAAGGCAATACTTGACAAATACATATCGACTACAACCGCTGAAGAATAAATGACAAAAGGCACTTTGAAACGAAGTGTCTTTTTTATGTTGAAAAACAATATGAAAAGTGAGAGAATAGATGCTGTAAAATCTAAAAGGAGTTCTGAAATGATACAGGTAACCGCTCTTATCCTTGCAGCGGGTGAGGGTAAGCGAATGAAATCAGGTCAGGCAAAGGTGATACACAGGCTTTGCGGCAAGGCAATGATAGAATGGGTCTACGAGGCAGCACGGGACGCAGGCGTAGATAAATGCGTTGCAATTGTCGGGCATCTGGCAGAGCAGATAATGGAATACATGGGAGACAAGGTTGAGTATGTGCTGCAGGAGCAGCGCTTAGGCACCGGACATGCAGTACAACAGGCTCATCGTTATTATAGCGGCGGTAATGGCAATATTTTAGTACTATATGGGGACACACCGCTTATATCCTCGAACACAATATCAAATGCAATTGAATATATGACAAAAGGAGGTTATAAGGCTGTTGTTATTACAGCAGACTTACAGAATCCATGCGGTTATGGACGGATAGTAAGAAACGATAAAGGAAATTTTGTCAGGATAGTTGAGCATCGTGACGCCAGTGAGAGTGAGAAGGCCATCAAAGAAATCAATTCGGGGTTATATGTATTTTCTTCCAGGGAACTTTCAGAGGCGTTAAATTTACTGACCAACGACAATGAACAAAAAGAATACTACCTTACCGACACACTGGAGATTATGCTGTCGAAAAGTCATAAAGTAGGCATATACAAGGTGGCGGACAGTACCGAGGTGCTTGGCGTCAATGATATGCTGCAGCTTCAACAGGTATCGGACATTATGGGGAAAAGGATTAGAGAAAATGAAGGATATAAATATATAACAACAAAAGGAGCAAAAAAATGAATCTGCATGGTAAGGATATCAAGATATTTGCAGGAAATTCCAATCGGGCTCTCGCTGAAGAAATAGCAGAGAAGATAGGACTGCCCTTGGGTGTCGCAACAGTAGGGAAATTCAGTGACGGAGAGTCTGCTATCAACATTGGGGAGGTTGTCAGGGGTTCTGATGTTTTTGTGATTCAATCGACATGTACGCCTGTTAATGACAATCTAGTGGAGCTTCTCATCATTATAGACGCACTCAGAAGAGCATCTGCAGGTAGAATAACTGCAGTTATTCCATATTACGGGTATGCACGGCAGGACAGGAAGGCCAGGGCGAGAGATCCTATTTCCGCCAAGCTGGTTGCAAACCTGATTACAATTGCAGGAGCAGACCGTGTGCTGACAATGGATCTGCACACACCGCAGCTGCAAGGTTTCTTTGATATTCCGGTGGATCATCTGCTGGGCGTTCCCTTATTGGCCGGTTATTTCAGTGAAAAATTCGGCGGTTTTGACGATCTGGTAGCGGTATCTCCTGATGTGGGAAGTGTTACCCGCGCCAGGAAGTTTGCTGAACGCCTTAATATTCCAATTGCCATAATAGATAAAAGAAGGCAGAATGCCAATGTTAGCGAGATAATGAATATTGTCGGAGAAGTTGCCAATAAGAAAGCTATTCTTATTGACGACTTGATTGATACTGCAGGCACCATTGTTAACGGAGCGAATGCATTATTAGAAATGGGTGCCAAAGAAATATACGCATGCTGTACTCATGGTGTATTTTCAGGATCAGCTTGCGAAAGAATAGAAGAATCCTGTATAAAAGAAGTGATTACACTCAATACCATACCGCCGCCCAAGGACAAGCCTGCAGCAAAGATAACGACTCTTTCCATAGCCGCCATATTTGCCGAGGCAATTGAAAGAATTTATGGAGATATATCAATCAGCACACTTTTTACGCAGAGAGACTGATACGGAGGTGCTGACTTGGACAAATTTAACATAGTAGTCGGCTTGGGAAATCCAGGAAATAAATATAAAAACACCAGACACAACGTTGGCTTTTGTGCTATAGATGTACTTGCAGAGAAATACGGGATCAGGGTAGACCAGCTTAAACACAAGGCGCTTATGGGTGACGGCAGCATTAGGGGAGAGAGGGTTCTTCTGGTCAAGCCGCAAACCTTTATGAACCTAAGTGGAGAGAGCGTGCGGGAGATCGCCGAATGGTACAAACTTCCTTTGGGGAATATGATTGTTATATACGACGATGTGGATCTTCCTTTGGGAACTGTCCGAATACGACCGAAAGGCAGCTCCGGCACCCATAATGGCATGAAATCTGTGATTTACCAGCTTCAGTCCGATGATTTTCCCCGTATCAGGATCGGTATCGGCGAGGCGCCTGAAAACTGGGATCTGGCTGATTATGTTCTGAGCAAGGTCAGTGGCGATGAGGCAAAGGTTATCCGACAGAGTGTTGAAAGAGCTGCAGCTGCAGCTGCGGCAATTGTCACTGACGGTGTCGCTGCGGCTATGAACGTGTACAATGGGGAACGATGATAACAATTTCGACGGCACAAATGCGAACTTGACTTGGAAGGTTTTATGAACAATTTTATAGATCCGCTGCTTGAACTTGAGGAATACAGACAGGCATTGTCCTCGGCGAAGAATTACACAAGACCTGTGAATATGGTAGGGCCTTCCGAGTCACAAAAGGCTCATATTTGTTATGCCCTTTGCAGCCATTCCGGTCATAGGGGTATTTATGTTGCTTTCAATGAGATGCAAGCAAGGAAGCTCTTTGAGGATTTCTCCTTTTTTATGGGAGAAGATGTTCTTTTCTACCCAAACAAGGAAATCATGCTTTATGATGTGGAGGCCAAGAACAATGATATTGTTTATCAAAGACTTGTAGTCATAGACAGGATATTACGCGGAGACTTCACATTTGTTGTCACTTCTGTAGAGGCGCTTTCCCACAAACTCATCCAACCGGGATTGCTGCAACAAAGTGTTATCGAAATAAGTCCCGGGAGCAGGATAGATCTGGAACATCTTGCAAGAAGTCTTGTAATAATGGCCTATGAGAGAGTCGAGTCGGTTGAAAGACGGGGGCAATATGCTGTCAGAGGCGGCATCGTGGACGTATTCTCAATAGACTCGGACAGTGCGGTAAGGTTGGAGTTGTCTGGGGATGAAATAGATTCCATACGCCGGTTTGATGTGAATACCCAGCGTTCTACAGGAGAGGTTGAACATGTCCGAATCATACCTGCCCGTGAGATTATCTATGCGCATGAGAGGAAGAGCGATATAATGAAAACCATCAGCAATGACCTGGAACAGGCTAGCAAAAAGAACTACAGCCTTGTCAGGAATATCGGAGCTGATATGGAACGGCTGAAGGAAGCTTGGTATTTCCCGGGCATTGACAGATATATACCGTACTTTGTTGCTGTCCCGACTTCCCTCGCAGACTATGTGGGAGAAGATGTGCTTGTTTTTATGGATGAGCCTGTCAGGCAAAGGCAGAGAATTGATAATCTGTTGCTGGAGCATGGGGAGATTTGCAAGGGATTGTTTGAGAAGGGGAAGCTGTTGCCCCAGGGTAAGAGCATGTTTTTTGACTATGATGAGCTTTACCCCAAATTAGAGAAAAAAAAGACTTTTTATTTGAATACAATAAATGCAAGTAGCCAAGCAGCTGGAATTCCTAAGGTATTTAACATACCCTGCAGACTCATGGGCTCGTTCCAGGGCAATATTGATATGCTCGGTGAAAGCCTGACCGGCTGGAAGAAGAACAAGAACAGAGTACTGGTGCTTTCGGGGACAAGAGGGCGTGGCGAGAGGCTTCGTGAAACTCTTGCCGCCAAGGGGATTGAAACAGTGTATCTTGAAGCAGTCAACACGCCTGTGCAGCCCGGACAGGTTGTTGTTACCCGTGGCAGTCTCCATAAAGGTTTTGAATATCCATCCATTGGACTTGTTTTGGTGAGCGACAAGGAGATTTTTGGACAGGACAGGAAGCCGGCTAAAACTTCGAGCAAACATAAAGGACGGCCGATTAACCTGTTTTCCGAACTCAGCATAGGGGATTACGTGGTACATCAGGCTCATGGAATAGGGCAGTATATAAGTATAGAGCAGCTTTGTGTGGAGGCGGTGAAGAGGGACTACCTGAAGATACGCTATCAGGATGGAGCATTTCTATACATTCCTACAAACCAGATGGAGTTGATACAAAAATATATCGGTTCTGAAGGAAAGCAGCCCAGGGTCAATAAGCTGGGAGGTACGGACTGGCTGAAGACGAAGAACAGAGTCAGGGAATCGCTGAAGGAACTTGCTGCGGAATTAATTAGACTCTATGCACAGAGACAGGCTTCGAAAGGTTTTACCTTTTCAAAAGACACTGTTTGGCAGCGGCAGTTTGAGGAGCAGTTTCCGTACGAGGAGACTGAAGACCAACTAAAGTGCATAGAGGAGATCAAAAAGGACATGGAATCCGGCAGGTTGATGGATAGGCTGTTATGCGGCGATGTGGGCTATGGCAAGACAGAGGTGGCATTAAGGGCTATATTTAAGGCGGCAATGGACGGCAAGCAGGTGGCTTATCTAGTGCCCACCACTGTATTGGCGCAACAACAGTATAACAGCTTTGTTGAAAGACTAAGAGATTTCCCTGTTTCAGTAGAAGTCATAAGCCGTTTTAAAACAAGGGCTGAGCAGATGAGGACACTAAAAGATGTAAGGGTGGGAAATGTTGATATTTTGGTGGGAACCCACAGACTTTTGCAGAAGGATATAAATTTCAAGGATCTGGGGCTGCTTGTCATTGACGAGGAGCATCGTTTCGGGGTGACCCACAAGGAGCGCCTCAAGAGGCTTACTCCCGGAGTAGATGTTCTGACGCTGACAGCAACACCTATACCAAGGACACTGCATATGTCCCTGGCGGGTATCAGGGATATAAGCATAATAAATGATCCGCCCGAAGAGAGATACCCTGTACAGACTTATGTAATGGAATATAACAAGGATGTTGTAAAAGATGCGATTATAAGGGAGATTGGCAGGCAGGGTCAGGTATTCTACCTTTACAACCGTGTCAGAACCATTGACATCAGAGCCTCAGAGATACAGGCGATGATTCCTGATGCCAGAGTGGCCGTAGCCCATGGTCAGATGGATGAAAGACAACTCGAGGACATTATGATCGGCTTTATAAATGTTGAGTATGATGTACTGGTATGTACAACGATTATTGAATCCGGTCTTGACATTCCCAATGTAAATACTATCATTGTAGAAGATGCCGACAAGATGGGTCTGGCGCAACTCTACCAGTTGAGGGGAAGGGTTGGCCGCTCCAACAAGCTTGCCTATGCTTATATTACATACAAAAAGGATAAAGTCGTGGCTGAAATTGCTGAAAAAAGGCTTCAGGCAATAAAGGAGTTTACAGAACTGGGCTCCGGTTTTAAAATTGCCATGAGGGATATGGAGATCAGAGGCGCTGGTAATCTGCTCGGTTCTGAGCAGCATGGACACATGGAGACAGTCGGGTATGACATGTATTGCCGCCTTCTTGACGAGGCGGTCAGTGAACTGAAGGGTGAGCCGCTTAAAAAGGATGAGGCTGAGATGACCATAGACATTAACGTTAGTGCTTATATAGATGATTCGTATATTGGTGTAGAAGGCAAAAGAATTGAGATGTACCGGAAAATTGCCTCTGTACGGGATGGGCAGGATGTGACGGACATTGAGGATGAACTGACCGACCGGTATGGAGAGATGCCGGAGCCGGTAAGAAACCTCCTCACAATTGCACATATAAAGGCGCTTGCTTACTCTCTTAGTTTTAAGGCGGTATACGAAAAAAATGATACTGTGACATTCCAGTTGTCCAATGCAAAAAACATCAACTTTCTAGCCCTCGGGATGGCAGCGGAAAAATACAAGCGTCAGTTGCTTTTCAACGCCGGTTCAACGCCATTTCTGGAATACAGGGTTCCATCCGGTCAGAGGAGAAGGCTGCTGGATAATATTAAAATTATATTACAGGATTTAAAAAGCTTTGAAGTCTAGCAATTATCTATTATAATGTACTTAACTAACAGTACAGGGAGAGAGTGCTTTGGATAAAAACGTTGGCAACACAAAAAAGGATAAGCTTAATGCGGCGGAAGACAAGAGGATGATGCCTGTGTTTGTGAAATATGGCCTGATTGCTGTTGCAGTCATAGCAGCAATAGTAATCGGACTTTTAATATACTTTAACATAGCAGGCAGCTATGTTGCCATTGTGGACGGGCAGAAGATCAAAACCAGCGAATTCAAGTATTATCTGGAGGTTCAGAAACAGACAATGTACCTGAATGCTCTAAAATTGGATAACAATATCAGCAAGGAGACCTTCTTTGCAACGCCAATAAGCGGATATGATGCAGTAGAAGTTGCCAAGAAGATGGCGCTTGAGTCTCTCAAGGAAATAAAGATACAGTATGCCAGGGCTAAATCAGCCAAAGTTGAGCTGACAGAAGCGCAAATCAAAAACCTTGATGATTACATCCAGTCGGATATTATCGATAAAATGGGTGAGGACAATGAATTAAAGGCAAATACAAAATTTAAAGAGCAGTATGGTTTTAGCATTGATGACTTGAGGAAGGCACAGATTGAGAGTTACACAGTGCAGCTATATCGCAGTGCTGAAATGGCGAAAATTGCTGATGCTGATGCAAATGTGGAGATCAATTACAGTAAGTATCCTGAGTGGTACAAGGAAGACATAAGCTTCAGAAACGAAACAGAGGAAGCAGTATGGGCAAGGCATATTCTGATTCTGGCTGGCGAAGCTGCCACACAGGAAGAAAAGGATGCTGCCAAAAAGAAGGCTGAGGACCTGATTTCCCAACTCAAGAAAGGAGCCGATTTTACTACGCTTGTTGCAGAAAACTCAGAAGACACCGGCTCCAAGGATACAGGCGGAGCGTATATTTTTGGGAAGGGTGATATGGTTCCGGAGTTCGAGAAAGCGGCGTTTGAGCTCAGCCCCGGTCAGATTACCGAGACCCCGGTTTTGTCGCAGTATGGTTATCATATTATAAAGCTGGAAGAAAAATATGCAAAAGACGAATCGGTCAGCCTCAGATGTGCAAAAGAGTATTATGAGTATGGCACAAATTTTGTCAAGTACAAGCTTTATATGAAAGAAGCGGACAGATGGATTAAAAATGCTAAATATAAAGAAAACACTGCCGTCTACAATTCTATTAAATAATATAAATTAACAATAATAAAAAGGACTGTCCGCAAAGGCACGGTTTAATAGGGAAACTTATTGATCCCTATCCCAAACCGATACGGAAAAGGATCAACTCTGCTGACGAGCTTCCACAAACAAATCTATATCTTCTACAATGTATTTGGTTCCAGTGGTATGCAGGGCTTCATAGCAGGAAGTTACATAATCAGTGACACCATATCGTTTAAAAAGCTCCACGGTCTGTTTGCCTGTCATATTTTTGGCTGCCTTGTACATTTCAAGACAGTAAACGAGAAATTCTCCTTGCTTGCTCATATTACGCCTCCTCCGGATAAGAAATATGACCTGTCTGAAGCTCCTCTTTATACATCTCAAACAGGGCATGTGCACTTAAATGCCAAAGCTTTGTTTCTTCTTTTTCAAGGGCTTCATAAAGCTCCGATTCATAGAGCATTTCCGTTGCCTTTTCATCGTTACAGCCGTACTCCTGTATAATTAATTCCACAATTTGTGGAACTATGAAAACCAACAAGCCCGGTAATTTATTCTGTTCCATTTTAGCCCTCCATCATATCTAATGTACCGATATATTTCAGATAAGAAAGTGCACGGTCGGTTGTAAAAACCATCTGATTAAACAATTTATTAATTTTGAGCGCTTTCAATGTTTCTTCTTTGGTGTATGCTCCGAAGGAATAGAGCGTGTTTGTTGGATGAGACGCGGTTGTTCGATTGCCACGTTACTGCCATGATATAAGATCATCATCATTCCTCCAAAACTCTGTCTACCAGTGACTGTTCGATGCGCAAATGCGCTACCATCGCTTCAATATGGTTGCGTCTTTCAATCACGGCATGGAGACGTTGAACCCGCTCACCGTCTTTGCCAAGATAATCGGTGAATACCTTTTTGCCATTACGATATTTTAAATAATAATAAGTGTTTGTTCCGACACTCTTTACCGTTATTGAGCCTTTGGGCAGTTCTTTTAGCTGCTGCAGATATTTGCTGAGCATATAGTCTATCCGTTCTTTTTCCTTCTGAACAGTACGAATAAGAAGATTCATTTTTATCACCCTACAACTATTATACCCCACAAAATAAAAAACGGGCAATAGTTGTGTGTAAAATGTAAAAGGCAGAAAAACATTCTACCTTTGTAAGAGGTCGTCTTTCAAATTAATTTCGCAGATACCGTCTGCACAAATTCAATCATATTACAGTCATACCTATAGTTCACATTGTATACAAAAAGAAAGCCGCCTAAAGGCACGGTTTAATAGGGAAACTTGTTGAACCATGCCCTAAACCGATACGGAAATGAAGCAAACGAGGTACTTCAAAGAGAAGTGCCTCGTTTGCGTTTCAATGTATATGATTAATTCTTATATAAACAAGACGAAATACAACCATTAAAACCCTTTTGGCATGGCATCGGGAATGAAACCATAACTGCATTATAAAATTTGATACGTCGAAACGCTGAAGTTTGAGTTAGAAATGAAACTGTATAATGTATTGCTAAACGTCATACAATATAAT
>CAYGHY010000043.1:0-16737 GCA_964349435.1 uncultured Oscillospiraceae bacterium | reverse complement strand
TGCAATGAGAAACCTTCCGGAACCAATGTACTGTGTTTGGAGTGAATAACATGCATGTGATTAATGGAGGGGTTACGTCTCCGGAGGGTTTCTTTGCCACAGGGGTGGCTTGCGGTTTGAAAAAGGATGGCAAAAAAGACCTGGCAATTATCTGTTCCGAAGACAGTGCCGCTGCGGCAGGCGTTTTTACCACCAATAAGGTGAAAGGGCATTCGCTGCAGCTGACCATGGAGCATGTAAAGACCGGTTATGCAAATGCGATTATTATCAACAGCGGCAATGCCAACGCCTGTGTAGGTGAACAGGGCTATGCCGACGCATTAGAAATAGCGACTATTGCTGCAGGACTTCTGGAATGCAGTCCCCAGGACGTTCTTGTCGGCTCAACAGGCGTTATTGGCAAGCCTCTTAATATGGAAGTCATACGTCCCAGTCTGGAGTTGCTTGTATCAGGAATGAACCCAGATGGCGGCCATGATGCGCAGGAAGCAATCATGACCACGGACACGATCTATAAGGAAGTGGCGATAGAGCTCGATCTGCAGGAAACAAGGGTCGTCATCGGCGGCATGGCAAAAGGCTCTGGTATGATTCATCCCAATATGGCAACCTTGATTGGAGTTATCACAACAGATGCAAATATATCCAGAAAGCTTCTTGACAAAGCACTTAAAGAAGTAGTTAAATCCACCTTCAACAGAGTTACAATAGACGGTGACACCAGCGTATGCGACATGGTTCTTGTTCTCGCAAACGGACTTGCAGACAATGCGGGCATTATAAACGAGGACGAAGACTATGAGCAGTTTAAAAACGGGCTTGGGTATATCTGCGGTTCACTGTCCAAGCTAATTGCCAGGGATGGAGAAGGCGCCACAAAGCTTGTGGAGGTAATGATAGAAGGCGCCGGAAGTCCGGATGACGCATACAAGGCCGCTTGTGCCATTGCCAAATCACCTCTGGTCAAGACCGCCATATTTGGTGAAGATGCCAACTGGGGCAGGATTATTACCGCAGTTGGTTATTCCGGAGCTGAATTTGACCCGGCTTACACAGACATATACATTGGCGACCTGCTGGTTTGCAAAAGCGGCTATGCAGTCAATTTTGATGAAAAAGCAGCGAAGGAAATACTTGCGGGAACAGAAGTAAAGCTGCTGATCTCGCTGAATAAGGGTGTGTACTCCGACCGCATGTGGACCTGTGATTTTTCATATGATTATGTTAAAATAAATGCAAGCTACCGTTCATAAATACACTGTTTACTATATTGGATGCTGTATGCATAGCTTTAAGTTAAAAACTGGGGAGGGGTAAATGTGGATGCAAATAAGTTGATTGTATTTACTATCAATGCGGAAGAATTCGGTATGGATATAGACCTCATCGACAGTATTGAAAATATTCTGGAATTTTTCAAAATTCCAAGTGCGCCGGATTACATTGAGGGGATGATAAATCTGAGAGGAAAGGTTCATACCGTATTTAATCTCAGAAAACGTTTCAACCTGCCCTGTCCGGAATTTAATGAGAGCAACAAGATCATTATGGCGAATACAGCTGACTCAATTGTTGGTATTATTGCGGATGAGGTGAAGGAAATCATCAAGGTGGAGAACAGTGATTTTGAAGCTGCCCCAAACACTGCGTCAAGCTTGAAAAATAAGTTCCTGAGCGGTTCTGTCAGGATCGGCGGCAGAACCATCATGCTTTTGGATATCGAAAAGGTAATTATAGCCGCTGAGGACAAGCCTGCAATAAAATGAAACAGAGTGACCCGGCGGCGCGGCAGTCCCGCACAGGTTTCCGGCAGGACGGGCCCGGGGGACGGCCTTGCTGGAATGCGCCGGAGTGTCATTCTCTCACACCCACTATATGTAAATATCTTATATAAGCAGGCTCGAAGTTCATCAGCCGATAGTAGTCCGTATCGAAGGTGTGGGCAGCAACTAAAATACTGTCCTTATCTGCCGGATTTCCTACCTTTACAATCACCGGAGAATGGTCGTAGATTTGACTGTTGGAAAATGATATCTGAGCCAGATCTCCAGGTTGCGCTTGCGAAATATCGACCACCTCCGCAAAAGGCCCCGATTCTTTATTGTTCACAAGAAATTCATACAGATAGTTTACGCCTGTCCATGAAGCCGTTCTGCTGTAAGAATTTATATAATACCATCCGAATACCGAAGTGTAGTTCATAATACCGCTGCCGGCAAATATACATTGTGATGCAAAATTGGTGCAATCTCCTCCCAAATTTTCAAAATCCAAATAGGCGGGGTTTCTTGCATAAGCCCATTTGTGCGCGTATTGCACAGCCATTCTCCTGTCATAAGGTTTTATTGTACGCTGACTGTTGCGGATAAAAGTATCCATAATGCACCTCCATGCTTGCCACAGAACAGAACCATTTAATAATATTCTATTCTCCTCATCAAAAAAATTAACCAAAAGTTAACATTGGATTAATTGTCGATTAAAAGTATAGAAATATGATAAGACTGTACATTTAGTAATAAAAAAAGTGTAAAATAATTTGGGAGGTTTTCATTATGAAAATGAATTCTATCAGCAAAAAAGTAATTACCCTTTTAGCGCATGCAATAACCTTCACAATGCTGTTTGCTGCTTGCGGTTCTGCAGAAAAGACACCTTTCGGCAATACTGCGGCAGCGACGCAGGCTCCAACTAAATTGTCCGGAATAGTTACAGTTTCCGGTTCTACATCCGTTCAGCCTCTGGCACAGGATCTTGCCGATGTTTTTAATGAAGTTGAACCTGATATTACTGTCGAGATTCAGGGCGGCGGTTCCAGTCAGGGTGTCAAGGATGCGAGCGATGGTATTTCTGCAATAGGCACGTCTTCACGTGATTTGAAAGATAAGGAGAAGGAGTTTGGCCTTAAAGAACATATTATTGCGTACGACGGCATCGCCGTAGTCGCTCATCCATCAAATCCTGTTTCCAATCTGACAAAAGACCAGTTAACAAAAATATTTAAAGGCGAGATCACGAACTGGAAGGATGTCGGTGGCAATGACGCAGAAATTCTTGTAGTTACCCGTGAAGATGGCTCCGGCACAAGGTCGGCCTTTGAGGAATTACTCAAGCTTCAGGAAAGCAAAGATGGCAGCATAGTTTCATTTATGAAAAGCGACGCCCTTGTTGCAGACAGCAATGGTGTGGTCAAAGCCAATGTAGCTTCGAAAACCGATGCCATCGGTTACACCTCTCTGGGCTATGCAGACAATACTCTTAAGAAAATAAGCGTAGATGGAGTTGAATGCTCCGATGAAAATATTAAGAACAAAAGTTATGCAATATCAAGACCTTTCCTGATGCTTACAAAAGGCGAACTTAAACCGGAGGTGCAAGCCTTCTTAGATTTTATCATGAGCGATAAAGGCCAGGAAGCAGTGGGTAAATCATATATATCCGTTAAATAGAGAGAGGTTATGCCATATGGACTGTAAAAGTCGCAGAAAATTGTGGGAAAGATTTGTTGAAGCCATATTTCTCATTTGCGCAGGAGTATCCATATTTTCAGTCATCATAATAACAATTTACATTTTTGCAAAAGGAACACCCGCTATTTTTCAGATAGGCCTATGGAACTTCCTGCTAGGTACTTCCTGGCAGCCGCTGGCCGGAATATTCGGCCTTTTCCCCATGATAGCAGCAAGCATTCTCGGTACTTTCGGAGCAGTTGTCATAGGAGTTTTTATTGGCCTTTTTACAGCGATATTTCTGGCCGAGATTGCTCCCAAGCGGGTCGCAGAGTTGATGCGCCCCGCTATAGAATTGCTGGCCGGCATCCCTTCGGTTGTATATGGCTTTTTTGGATTAATGGTAATTGTGCCCGTTATCCAGAAATATCTGGGAGGAGCAGGGAACAGCCTGCTTGCAGTAATCATTATTCTGGCGGTTATGATACTGCCGACAGTCATCAGCTTGTCCGAGACTTCCATCCGGGCAGTGCCCATCACAACGAAGGAGGGGTCCCTCGCACTTGGCGCAAGCCATATACAGACTATTTTCAAAGTAATTCTGCCCTCGGCAAAATCAGGCATAATGGCATCCATCGTACTCGGTACAGGCAGAGCTATTGGTGAAACTATGGCAGTCATACTGGTCTCAGGCAATACAGCATTGGTGCCCCATGCATTGACAGACAGAGTTCGCACACTTACCGCCAACATTGCCATCGAAATGGGCTATGCCAGCGGTCTCCACCAGGAAACGTTATTTGCTACAGGTGTTGTGCTCTTTGTATTCATCATGATTTTAAACATTATATTAAATGTCTTATTACATAAAAAGGCAGGTGAACGAGCATGAAGGCTGTTTCAAATAAACGCCGCATTGCGGACAGACTCCTGCTTTTATTAACATGGCTTTGCTCGCTGGTTACCATTGCGGTATTAATCTGGATATTGGCATACATTGTTTTAAAGGGTATATCCCACATCAATCTTGAATTTCTGACTACAATATACAAACCCGTCAAAGGCTTAACCGGCATATTACCCATGATAGTCAGCACCCTTATGATTATAGGCGTCACATTGGTTATTTCCACTCCGATAGGCATCTGCGCCGCCATATATCTGGTGGAATACTCAAAGCCCGGCAAGCTGGTCAACACTATCCGTTTCACTATAGAAACGCTGGCGGGTATACCGTCAATTATTTACGGATTGTTTGGTTTCATATTCTTTGTCGTTACACTGCAGTTCAAGTACTCCATATTGTCCGGCGCTCTTACATTAAGCATCATGGTGCTTCCGACAGTTATCCGATCTACGGAAGAGGCGCTAAAATCAGTGCCCGATTCATATAGAGAGGGCAGCCTGGCGTTGGGCGCAAGCAAACTTAAAACTGTTTCACGAGTGGTGCTCCCCTGTGCAATTCCCGGAATACTCACCGCAATCATCCTCAGCATCGGCCGTATTGTCGGCGAAACCGCCGCCGTTTACCTGACTGCAGGTTATGTTCCTAAGATTCCGTCCAACATCATGCGGTCCGGCAGAACGTTGTCCGTACATCTTTATTCACTTGCACGGGAAGGCATTTCCTTTGAGCAAGCTTTTGCAACAGCTGCAGTACTTGTCATTATTGTCGCAATTATAAACTTCATAGCCACCAGAACTGCGAGAAGGCTTGAAAAAGCATCCACAGGAAGCTAATCAGGAGGTTGGTAAGAATGAACATGCAGAAAATAAAAACAATAGATTTAAATCTTTTTTATGGGGCTGTGCATGCTTTGAAAAACGTAAGCGTGGATATCGCAGAAAATCAGGTGACCGCATTGATTGGCCCGTCGGGCTGCGGCAAAACCACCTTTCTTAAGACACTTAACCGCATGACCGACCTTGTTCCGAATGTTAAAATTACCGGCAATGTATTTCTTGATGATTTGAACATATATGGCCAATGTGATATAGTGGAATTGAGAAAAAGGGTCGGAATGGTTTTCCAAAAGCCAAACCCCTTCCCTATGTCGGTATATGACAATATAGCATATGGACCCAGGATTCACGGCATCAAATCCCGTGTCAGACTGGATGAAACTGTGGAAAAGAGCCTGCGCGACGCTGCGTTGTGGGATGAAGTGAAGGACCGCCTTAAGAATAACGCTTTAAGTCTATCCGGAGGCCAGCAGCAGAGGCTGTGCATAGCAAGGGTTCTGGCTGTAAACCCTGAAGTCGTGTTAATGGACGAACCTACCTCCGCGCTTGATCCTTTATCGACAATAAAAATAGAAGATCTCATAGATGAGTTGAAGCAAAAATATACTATTATCATAGTTACCCACAATATGCAGCAGGCAGGCAGAATTTCCGACAAAACCGCATTTTTCCTCCATGGTGAAATAGTAGAATTTAACCGGACGGAGAAAATATTCAGCAAACCAGGGGATAAACGTACAGAAGATTATATAACAGGCAGATTTGGATAAGGAGGATTGTATTATGGTTGCAAGACATTCATTTGACCAAGGACTGGACGATCTGCACCTGGAGTTGATAAAAATGGGGAGTCTGATTGAGGAATCAATCGACAATACCATCCGCGCACTGAAAAAGCAGGACGTCGAGCTGGCAAAAAAAATTTTCAGAGATGATGATATCATTGATGATATGGAAAAAAGTATTGAAATAAAATGCATGAACCTTATAGCTAGACAGCAGCCTCTGGCAAAAGACCTCAGAACTATAAGCACGGCATTAAAAATCATAACGGATATGGAACGAATCGGCGATGCATCCGCAGATATAGCAGAACTTACAATCAGAATGGCCGGCAAAAAGTATATAAAACCGTTGATAGACATCCCCAAAATGGCCGAACTGGCCAAAATAATGGTTAACAAGTCCATCGACGCTTATGTCAGGCAGGACGTCAAACTTGCTGAAGAGGTATGCGCCAGCGATGATGAGGTAGATGACCTGTTCAATAAAATAATACTTGATCTTGTCAATCTGATGAGAAATAATCCAAGCACTATCGAACAGGGAATTGATCTCATGTTCATTGCCAAATACCTTGAACGCATGGCCGACCATGCGACAAACATAGGTGAATGGGTTGTATTTAATGTAACAGGTGAGCATGAACGACTTGCCAGAATATTTTCACATGAAGAACGGATCTGACCGACTATCCGGCTCTGAACCCACAGGACAGCACTCTGGCTTAGGTAGGAGGAAAACTTGTCTAAAGAATCGATATTTGCAGTGGAAGATGAAGTTCATATCCAGCAGCTGTTAAAATACAATCTGGAGGCCAATGGTTATAAGGTGCTTGTTTTTGAGGATGGAGAAAGCCTTTTGGAAGAAGTGAAGAGCTCTATACCGGATCTCTTCATATTGGATCTGATGCTGCCCGGCATGGACGGACTTGAGGTTTGCAGACTGCTCAGGGCAAATCAGCTGACTAAAAGCGTCCCCATTATTATGCTCACTGCAAAGAGTGAGGAGTTTGACAAGGTGCTTGGGCTGGAACTGGGCGCCGATGATTATCTGGCCAAGCCCTTCAGTGTGAGAGAGCTTGTAGCCAGAGTTAGGGCAATACTAAGAAGAATAGCAAACACAGCTCACGCAGAGACTGAGACAATACGTCATGGAGACATAGCAATG
This sequence comes from uncultured Oscillospiraceae bacterium, assembly GCA_964349435.1. Taxonomy (GTDB): domain Bacteria; phylum Bacillota; class Clostridia; order Acetivibrionales; family DTU013; genus CAYGHY01. Next base: position 9,595 of record CAYGHY010000043.1, on the reverse strand, counting down.
GATCTCGTCAGACGCGAAGTGTATAAAAACGGCAAGCTGATTGAAATGCCCCTGAAGGAGTTCGAGCTTCTTAAAATGCTCCTTGTAAACAAAGGGAAGGTATTATCCCGGGAGTTGCTGCTGGAAAAAATATGGGGCTTTGATTATTACGGCGAAACAAGAACTGTGGACGTACACATTCGCTACATCCGGCAGAAAATTGAGGACGACGACAGCAACCCCGTTTACATCGAGACCAAAAGAGGCATCGGCTACAGGTTTAACGACAGGAATATTCCAGCTGCAGGTGTTTGAGGTTGGTTAAATATATGACATGGCAGGTGATGAAGTGAGGAAGAAAATACTGCTTTATTACATTATTTTGTTAATAATCGGCATGTCTATAACCGGTGTTTTCGTAACCCGGCTTACCCAGAACCTTTACAAAGATGACATCCGGCACCTCTTGCTTACCGTTGCTTCTCTTTTCGAACATGAACTCACACAAGCTTATGAAAGCGGCAGTCCAGTTGATTACAATACTCTGGCAATAACTTATGCAGCCAGCCTTGATAAGTCAACCATTGAAATCGGTAAAGGCAGGTCATCCGGTGAAGCTATAGCGAAATCAAGGATAACCATTATTGACTACAACGGCAATGTATTAGGTGACTCATTAGCCGATCACAGCATCATGGAAAACCACCTCGGCAGGAAAGAAGTACAGCAGGCACTACAGGGTAAAACCGGCGAAGACACGCGGTTTAGCTCCACTCTTAGGATGGATTTTCTATATATTGCCATTCCCTCTTCCCGAACAAATTTAGTTATCAGAGTATCCGTTCCCCTTGTTCAGATTAAAAAAATTTATCTGCAAATATGGCTATATTGTATCTTTGGAATCCTTGCAGGACTTCTTTTGACCACATTCCTTGCGTTTGGATTCGCATCCACCATCACCAAACCTGTCAGGGAGCTTACATATGCAGCAAAGGAAATAGCCGGCGGTAATTACTCAAAAAGGGTAGCGGAAGAGTCATATGATGAGCTTGGCCAGCTTGCCGCCACCTTCAATGAGATGGTCGGGAAGCTCGATAAAACTGTGGCAGACCTTATAGACAAAAATATGAAGTTCGATGCCATCCTGAACAGTATGACAAACTGCTTTGTAGCCGTTGACTCAAAAATGCGGATTATCCTTGTCAACTCTATTGCCACAAGCTTTTTTCATCTTGGTGATGACAGCATACTTGGCAAAAAGTTTATAGAAGTCATCCGAAACCATCAAATGGATAAAATTTTACAACAGACCATTACGAGTAATACTTCTTCTGTTTCTGAGCTTTCTCTAAGCAGGCCTGAGGAAGGGATATTCAGGGTATATGCCAGCCCTATCAAATCCGCTGACACAAATTACAATTCAGGCGGTATTATCACGCTGCACGATATCACTAACATAAAAAGACTGGAGCAGATCCGAACCGAATTTGTTTCTAATGTTACCCACGAGCTTAAGACACCGCTCACATCTATCAAAGGGTTTGTTGAAACGTTGCGAAGCGGAGCATTCAGGAATGAGGATATTACAGCCCACTTCCTTGAAATAATAGACATAGAAACTGAAAGGCTGACTATACTGATAAATGATATTCTGCAGCTCTCCGAGATAGAAAACAAACTTAACGATAGCAATATCGATACCCATCGCCTGACTGATATCATAGCGGAGGTAATATCAATAGTGCAGAGCTCCGCCGGCAAAAAAAATGTGAACCTGATCGTTGAAGCCGTCCCGGAAATAACTATTCAGGCTAATCGTGACAGAATCAAGCAAATGCTTATTAATTTAATTGACAATGCCATCAATTACAATGTAGAGAATGGAAATGTCTGCATCAAAGCTGCCAGGGCAGACGGCAGACTGGTTATTTCCGTTGCGGATACCGGCATCGGTATTGCTCAGCAGCATCTGTCCAGAATTTTCGAAAGATTCTACCGCGTAGACAAGGGTCGTTCCAGAAACGTTGGCGGCACAGGCCTCGGCCTGTCCATCGTAAAGCATATCGTGCACCTCTACGACGGTGACATCAAGGTGGAAAGCAAGCCCGGCAAAGGTACCGAGTTTGTTATCCGGCTGCCGGTTTGAAGTAAATCCAAAACTTGATTTGCATAAGTGCAAAAAAGATTCGGGGTAAGCAGCGGATCACCCCAAACCTTCTTTTTGTTATATATAGCAGACTAATGACTTCATATTTTGCTACATATCACGGACGTAAAATTATCTTCATAGCTTTTTTAGCCTCTACGAGTTCGCACGCTTCATTGACCTCAGCCAGTGGTCGGCTTCCGGTGATGAGCGGAGCAAACCTCAGCTTATCAGCGGCATACAGATCCAGAGCCAGCAAGTAATCAGCCCATTCAAAGCCCTGCAGCCCCTTGAGCTGCTTCTCGTCACGCACGACATTCCATGGTTTAAAGCTGATCTCACATCCGCCGAAACCGCTTCCACCCATGAGGATCAAACCGCCGCCGGCCGCAGCTTCCATCGCCTGGGTTACAGCTTCCACTTTACCCGCAGCTTCAACTACCACATCTGCGCCTTTACCAAAGGTCATCTCGTTAATTCTCTCAATGGGATCCTCAACATCACCCTGAATTACATCGGTAGCTCCTAGCTCCAACGATAATTTCAGCCGTTCGCTATCTGAACTTAGTCCCACCATGACCAGGCGTTTCGGTGTAGTAGTCAGCATTGCCTGCATGATAAACAACCCAAACGGTCCTGGGCCAAACATTACAATGAAACTGCCTGGTGTAATTTTGTTCGTTCTGATTGCTCTTGCCGCCGTGGTAGCGGGTTCCAGCAATGCCGCGTGCTCATCCGGTATAAAGTCAGGAACGCGAAACAGAATATCCTGGTCAACAGCCAAGTACTCTGCGAAGCAACCCGGACAATCAATACCCACGTGATCCCATTTCCTGCATCTGTTGAGTATTCCGGTACGGCAGGCATAACACTCCCCACAGCCACGAATCGCACTGGTAGTAACTCTCTCGCCTACCTTCACCTTTCGCACCTGTGAACCAATGGCAACGACCTCGCCGCAAAACTCGTGACCAATTATTATAGGGAGTTTCACTCTGCCATGCCTTCCCATAAACGTATTGTTTCTGATGGCAACGTCAGACCCGCACAAACCAATTGTCCTGACCTTTATCAACGCCTCTGAGGGTTTGGGTTCAGGAATGGGCACATCCATCAGTAATAATCTATCAGCATCATCAACCTTTACTGCTGCCCTCATTTTTCTTCCTCCTTGTCTTTGTCGATACCCGCATCCAGCTCGTCGAGGACAATGCGCCGCCCCTGTTCAGCACTGAGATACGCTGCATAAATAACCTGTACAACCTGTCGACCAAGCTCGCCGTCAGATATGGGCGCCCGATCGTAATAAACCGCCTCTGCGAAGTCCTGCATTTCCTGCGGATAGCCGCGCATCCAATCTTCATCGGGAGATGGGAAGGTCCAGCCCGCCTTGGTTTGGATCTTCTCGGTAATGTACTCATCACCGAATATATTATTAGAAGGGGCATATGCCCTGATGGAGTCGTTGGATGTCATGTTGCACTTGATAACACTATTTGTGGTGTAAATATCGAGCGTGTTGACAATCCCGCCGAGAGTAGTATCATTTGACAGTACTAGAGCCTTTGTACCGTCCTCAAAAGTAAGCACTACTGTGGACCAGTCCTCTACATCATTCCACTCGTCAACAATCCATCTATCAGAAGTGTTTTTGAACACCTCCGTATGCGTAAGGTTACCTACGTCAGCCAATACCGATTTCACACCAATGGGTTTGCCTTGCTTTAGATTGCCCTCAAAATGCTTAAGATGAAGCACCAGTCCCAGAGGGTGCGAACCCAGCCTTAGCAAAGATCCTCCTCCGGCAAGATTCCATTTCCGGGAGTAAGCTGCATGGGAACCGCTGTGGCTCTCTTCTGATCTCATTTCTATAATTACGCCTCCGCTCTGTTTGAGAAGCCGCTTTGCCTTCACCACTGCCGGAGCGTAAATAAAGTCTTCAGCATAACATATTTTCACATTGCTGCTTTGTGCCTCCGCCAGAATGGCATTGGCATTCTTCATGGCTTCTTTATACATTTCTAGTTTTGGCAAACGCCCCACTTGTAGCGTATCGCCTGCCAAGCCTTTACCAAAAGCTCCTGTCAGAGGCTTTTCACATATGATGTGCTTTCCTGCCCTCGCAGCATCGATGCAGATTTGTGCATGATGTTTGTTAGGAACACACACATCAACTATGTCAATTTCCTTATTGTCAAGCATCTGGCGATAGTCATTGTACACTCGGGCTATCCCATACCGTTGAGCAAACTGTTCTGCATTTTCATCCGATACGATACCTGTTACCTCAACGGGTACTCCAATCACCTTCTTATACGCATCCATATGTATATTAGACACAAATCCTGCACCCACCAGGCCAATCCTGACCTTCTTCATCTGCATGTTCTCCCCTCTTTCACTGCGTAAATAATTTTAACCTGATTAATTCCCGCCGCCAAGATAGGCATCGAGTATGGATCTGTCTTCGGACACTTTTTCACATTCTCCCGATAGCACTACCTCTCCAACGCTCAACACATAAGCAAAATGTGATATCGCCAGAGCAAGCTCTGCATTTTGCTCAATTAGGAGTATTGTAGTGCCACGCTGGTTTATATCCCTTATCTTATCCATGATAGAATCGATGATTACCGGAGCAAGGCCTAAAGAAGGCTCATCCAGCATAAGGAGTTTGGGTTCCGACATCATTGCCCGCGCTATCGCCAGCATCTGCTGCTCACCACCCGACATTGTGCCTGCCAGCTGAGTGCGTCGCTCTGCAAGCCGCGGAAATAGTTCATAGGCTTTGTCCATTTCAGCCTTGAGCTCGGTTGAGGAAAATCGGCGGGTGTAGGCTCCGATCTTTAAGTTTTCCACAACGGTTAACCCAGGAAATACCAAACGCCCTTCCGGCACATGTGCCACTCCAAGCTTTACAATTTCATTTGGACGTTTACCTAAAATGGTGCTGCCGCAAAACTCAATTCGACCCGAAACGGCCTTTACCAAACCTGAGACAGCCTTTAAAGTAGTGGACTTGCCCGCGCCATTTGCTCCAAGCAAAGCCACAATTTTACCTTGAGGAACCTCAAGATTTATTGAATGCAGAACTGGGACTAAAGAGTACGCTACTGTGAGATCATTTATTTTAAGCAAGTTTATGACCCCCTCTGCCAAGGTATGCATGTATAACAGCCGGGTCGTTTTTGATGACGTCAAAGGCGCCTTCAGCAATCTTGCTGCCATGATGGAGTACAAAAACCCAGTCAGCCAGCTTACCTACAAATTCCATACGATGTTCTATCAAAAGAACAGATATTCCTCGTTTATTAATTTTAGAGACCAACTCCATCAGTGCATAGATTTCCTGAGAATTGAGGCCGGCTGCCGGTTCATCCAGGAGCAGCAGCTTCGGCTTGGTAGCAAGCGCCCTTGCAATCTCCAGGATCCGCTGCTTGCCATAAGGGAGATTGCATGCCCGCTCATTCCGCAAGTCCGCAAGGCCTACAAATTCCAGTATCTCATTGACCTCTGCGGCACCGGCGGCGGTTTCCTTGCGATATTTCGCTGAGTCCAGCACCAAATGTAGAATACTAACTCCGCCATTACCGTAACCCTTGCCCAGCAATGCATTTTCAAACACTGTTTGTGAATTTAGAATGCGAATATTCTGGAACGTTCGCGCAATTCCCTTCCAACATATGGAGTGTGGCTGAAGCCCTTGAATTGGTTCCCCCAAAAACTCAACGCTGCCACCATCGATGCGGCATATTCCGGTTATTAGATTGAGCACTGTTGTCTTGCCCGATCCGTTGGGGCCGATAAGTGCGCAAATCTTACCTTGCCAAACGTTAATGACCAGATCGTTCACAGCCACAAGTCCGCCGAAGCGCTTAGTTAAGCCTTCTGTTTTTAGCACAACGCTCTTTTCACTCATCTGCATAGCCCTACTCTCAACTCCTACTCTTGGGTTTGCCATTGTTTATACCGATTCCCAGTATTTCTGCAACTCCCGCAAAGAAGGGACGGTTAGACTTCACCCAGTTCATTCTGAGATATATTAAAAGAACTAATGAATACACCAGTAGACGACTGCTAGAAAGGAATCGCAAAACCTCAGGCAGCGAGGTAATAACTAATGCTGAGATTATAGCGCCCACTACACTTTGCATTCCGCCCATAACGACCATCAACAGATAAGTAGTGCTTTCCGCCGATGTAAAGGAATCCGGGCTTACATATCCGGTAAGGTTGGCTAGAAATACGCCCGACAATCCGGCCAGCATGGCGGAAAGTGCGAATGCGACTAACTTGGCTCTTCTTACATCAACGCCCATAACTTCTGCGGCTACTTCGTCTTGACGAATGGCTTTCAGAGCCAGCCCCAACCGGGATTTACCAATTCTTTCCGTTGCCACAGAAACAAGCATTAGTGTTATGACCATGAGATAGTAGACCCATAGCGGATCTGAAAAAAGATTTGCATAACCTTCCAACCCATAAGCGCCTCCGGTAATCGGCTCAAGATTGAGAAGGAGGATGCGTACTATTTCACCGAAGCCCACCGTAGTGACTACCAGAAATGGGCCAGCGAGCCTGAATGCAGGTAATGCCAATCCTGTTCCGACTAAAGTTGTGAACGCAACTGCAAGCACCATTCCCAGCCAGGGCGACATTCCCAGCTTAACAAGAAGAATGCCGTAGGTATATGCACCGGTGGCCAAAAGCGCAGCGCTTCCTAACGACAGCATTCCGCTATAACCAATAAGAATCAATAGCCCCAGCACTAGAATTGCATTCTGCACCCCTCGCTGCACCACATAGAATTCATATTGTGATGTGATGTGCGGAAGAACCAGGAGAATCAGTCCGATTATTAAGAGTGCGCGCTTGCGCCGCAGTGCCATCAGTTTCGCCATATCTTAACCTCCCCTTAAACCTTCTCAGAAACTTGAGCCCTAAAAATTCCACCCGGTCTGAAAAGCAGGAACAACACGAGCACTGCGAAAATGAAGATATCCCTGTATGCAGGACTAACTACCGCTGCAAAGACTGTTTCCGCAATACCCACTGCCACTCCCCCTATTAGAGCTCCGCTGAAGCTTCCCAGTCCGCCGATGAGAACTGCAGCCATAGCCTTTACTGCGATTATCCCTCCCATTGAAGGCGTCAATGGAATAATAGGGGATATCAATACTCCGGACACAGCTGCTATTGCCGTACTCAGCAGGAAGGTAAGGGCAATCATGCGGTCATTTCTTATGCCCATGAGCCATGACGCAGCCTGTCGCTGAGCCACGGCACGCATGGCAATCCCCACCATTGTGCCTCGCAGAAAATACTGCAGCAATGCAAGGAGCACGGTAACAATTACTACAATCCATATAACGTGAGGCATCAAGTACAATTCACCGAGCTGCATCACTTCAGAACCGAAAGGGTTATCGTAAGTCTGTGGTGTTGTGCCCCATATCACAAGTATCAGGTTACGTATAAATACCGAGAAAGCTACAGTACCGATTAGGATTATCTGCGGATTCACCTTGTGCTCAAGCAGGGGATAGAAGTATATCTGGCTGAGGGTATAGCCCAGCAATCCCATGATCGCTACGGTAATAATAAAGGCGGGAACGTAAGGCACATTGAGCTTACTAAAGAGCGAAAGCATTATATAGCCGCCAAGAGTAAGTAAATCACCCTGAGCGAAGTTGAATAGCCCTGAAGCATTCCAAATCAACGATATCCCTAATGCGGGCAGAGCATAGATAATACCCATGGCCAGACCATTCAAAATAAGCTGGAGTAGAATAGAATCAGTCAAATTACCACCTTCCTCACTTGATAGGCCGCCTATATGTCTCTGGCGTGATACATATCACGCCAGAGATCAGTCACCAGCCCATGGATGTCTATTTCGTTAACGATTCACAGGATAATCCTCTCTCAGGAGGAGATTCCATTTGCCATCCTTAAATACCTGCGAGTAGATCGAGTGTACAAAGTTACCTTCTTTGTCCGCCTGGTAATGTCCGAGAGTTCCTTTATAGTCAAGCTTAGAAAGCTCTGTTTGGATCTTTTCAGAATTGCCTCCAACACGCTTGATTATATCAGATAAAATATAGACTGAATCATAATGATTAACATGTGTCGGAGAGAGGGGGGATTTGTAGGTATCGTTGTACTTCTTGATGAATCCCTGACGCCCGGCTTCAGGATCTCCCTGCGACAATGTGGTGCTGCATACCAGACCTTCGATATTGGCCGTACCGGCAAGCTTTTCGATTGCAGGCGAACTGCAGCCGCGCTCACCAAATACCAGCAGATTCTTCATGCCCAGCTCTACACGCTGTCTAAGGATCATTCCTATCTCCGCTTCGTAACCGTAAACGAATAAAGCATCTGCCTCGGCAGCTTTAATCTTGAGGAGCTGAGCCGTAAAGTCGCGGTCACCGTCGTTATACGTCTGCACTGTAACTGCATTAAGTCCGTACTTTTTGAGGGCAGGCTCGGTAGCATCCCACAAGCCCTTGGAGTACTCATTTGTTCCGTATATAACAGCAGGCTTCTTCACATCATAATGCTCTTTAGCGGTACGAGCTAAAATTGGGATCCAATAAGTGGATGCTATCTGGATACGGAAGGTGTTAGGGTTGCCCTTTTTGGTTGTATTAGCGTTGGTTCCATCAGTGATAAACGGTATCTTGCCTGACTTCCACAGGTTTTCAGCGGCAAGGATAGTGCCTGAACGGTTGGGACCGATTACTGCCACAGGATTCAATGCCATTGCCTTGCGTACCGCTTCGATTCCAGTAGCAGTACTGGAGGTTTCATCTACGGGTATGTACTCAATCGGGACACCATTAATTCCACCCTTGGCGTTGATCTCGTCTACAGCCAGCTTTGCAGCGTTTACTAAAATTTGGCCTTGGAACGATGCATCCCCTGTAAGAGGCGCCAGATGAGCAATTTTATAGGACGCAGGAGCTTTCCCTAAATATAAAACGATACCCACAACCAAAATCAACACAACCAACACAATTAAACCTATTCTTACCTTAACTTTAGACATGCAATAGACCTCCTTTTCTTGTTTTCGTTTCACAAACCAAACAGATTAATAACTTCACTCCCAAGTATTTTGCTTTTGTAATATTCTTTTTACCTAACCTCCTTTCTCTCCTACTTATAAGAACAATAAAATTCGCTCCGATTATGACAAAACCAATGACGCGAATTTTCTTTCCGCCAACAAGGAACGGGGGAAATACCGCTACTGCGCCGGTATTTCTGTTGCGGAATGCCCCGTTCTCTGTGGCTCGGGAAAACACTGGCCATTCTTTTCTTTTGTAAACTGTCTGCACTAATTTTGAATGTACATATCCGGCTGTCTGATGAAGATTTGAACAATTTTATAGTTAATTTGCACTAAAAATCTATAAAATATTTGTATAATCAAACATGCTTCTAAAGTAAGTATAACATCAATGC
>CAYGHY010000042.1:0-16859 GCA_964349435.1 uncultured Oscillospiraceae bacterium | reverse complement strand
GAAAAATACTTGTTATGCTACCAAGATGGAGTCTGGTGGGCGGATTTTCATGGAAAGCGATTGAGCAAATCAGACAGCAATTCTTTAGATATAGGGGGATTTTGATAGTGCCCAAATTCTGCAAACATTTTTTACTTGTATTTTTAGCGCTGATAATTGTTGCCATAATATCCGCAGGCAGCATTTATATTAATAACACTTACGCTAAAAGCTTTATTTCGGCAGGCACTATAGATTTAAAAAATTGGGATCCCGCCGCTGATGGTCTTCTAAATCTTAATGGACAGTGGGAATTTTATTGGGATAGGATTGTAAATTATAGCGATCTTTATGAGGGGCGTATGAAACCCGACTTGCTGGCTGAAGTGCCGAAGGTGTGGAATACTTACGAGGTTAATGGTGAAAAACTGCCCGGCTTTGGAGTTGCAACCTACAGACTGAGGGTTAACAATTCGTTGGAAGGTCAGGAATTAGCAATAAGAATGGCTAATGCCTCCACGGCTTATATGCTTTACATAAACGAAAAGCTTGTCGCCTCCAACGGAAAGGTCGGCCTGGATAAAGAGCATTTTGAGCCGCAATTCAGTCCAATAATGGCTGAGTTTATTACCCCGTCAAGTGAATTTGATATATTATTGCAAATTGCCAACTTCTCCCATGCGCGCGGTGGTGCTTGGAATCCCCTCTTTTTAGGCTCAGATGAAGATATTTATGAATACAGTAAGAACATCAGCTCTAAGGATTTTTTTCTTATTGGAGCATTTTTTATTATGTCACTTTATTATCTGTGTATTTATCTCATAAGAAAAAAAGACAGGAGCAGCCTATACTTAGCATTACTGTGTCTGCTTGCAATATGCATGACTGCAATATATGGGGATTATGTAATAAACAAGATATTTCCTTCTATTCTTACAGGCAGTTATTCTTGCAAGACGATTCTCTGAAGCCTTTAATAAGGCTAAGCAGCTATCTGAGAGGCTTATGGAGCTTGACAAAGTAAAGGATGAGTTTCTTGCTAATACATCCCATGAGCTCAGAACACCGCTAAATGCTATGATAAATATCGCAGACGGAATAACCAGAGGAACTGAAGGAGAGGTAAACGAAAAACAAAAGAACAGGCGGCACAGGACTCGGACTTGCAGTAACAAAGCGCCTGGTTGAAGCCCACGGCGGTAAAATCCATGTTGAATCGAAAGAGGAGAATTGATAACAATGCGAGTACGTATTGGCTATCTGCACAAACATTTCCGAGTACTCCTCAATGGCTTTTGATTGATCTTGGGGCTAAGTGCGATATTACAGGTTATACCATGAACACTTGGTCAGGCGGAGAATATCTGACTGCATTCAAGGTGCAAGGCAGTAATGACGGGACAAATTTTGTAGACCTTGATACAAAAACAGGTCTGACTTCAAGCGACCTAAATGTAAGCGGCAGTTTTGCACGCGTTTCATACAGGTATGTCCGATTGTATATAAATGGAGTTTTCGGTGCCGGTAATTATGCAGTTGTGAGGGAATTCCGGATAATGGGTGAAAGGGTAAGCTACAGCAGCAATAAAAATCTAAGCAGCCTTGTGCCTTCAACTGGTACGCTTTCGCCGGTTTTTGCAAGTGAAACAATAAGCTATACTATGACTGTGGGTAATGGTGTTAGCAGCATGACCTTTACCCCCACCGTAGCCGATACCGGCAAGGCAACAGCGACAGTAAATGGTACTACAGTAACCAGCGGACAAGCTTCGCAGGTGGTAAACCTCAACATAGGTGCCAATGCCATACCTGTGGTGGTTACAGCGGAGGACGGCAGTACTAAGACATATACAGTTACAGTGACAAGAGCGGCCCCAACCTATACAGAACAGTAGAAGCGACTCTGAATGGAAATACCTTAAGCTCAATAAAAAATGGGGAAGCAGTATTAGACAAGGATACCGATTATACAGTAGCAGGCAATACATATACCATAAAGAAGGGATACCTTGCAGCACAGAGCGTAGGTTCAACTGTACTTGACTTTAATTTCAGTGCGGGAGGCTCAAGACAGCTGACAATTGCGATAGTTGATACAAGCTTGCCAATAACCCTGCCTGTAGTCTCAATTAAAGCTATTGATAATGTAACCGAAACAGGCGCACAGTTAAAAGGTGAAATTACAAATAATGGCAATGGCACTATTCTTGAGAAAGGCTTCGTATTAAATACTGATGCTCAGACACCACCTGCAGTCGGTGGGACCGGAGTAATAAAATTCAGCAATGAAATAAATAGCTCCGGTGAATACACAATTGATGCAGTTGGGTTGACGGGAGGAGGTACGTATTACATACGCGCATTTGCAAAAAATGGAGCCGGAACAGCGTACAGCACAGTATCCACCTTCATTACACCGCTAAATTACAACGCTGAATTCAGTATAACAAGCAAAAATACATCTACACCTATAGATGGAGCAAATATTACAATTGACGGGCAAACACTTAGCGCTCCAATGACATATACAACCGACGCATCAGGCAAAGCAGTTATCAGATTAGCTGATGGTGTGTATAGCTACACCGTGAGCAAGACGGGACATATAGACAGTTTGGGTGTATTTACAGTGGACAGCGCTGACATAAAAGAAAATGTATCCTTAGAAGCTTCATATACAATAAGGTTTATTGTTACCGATGAAAAAGGAAATGGAGTATCGGGGTACAACCTGTGGTTTAACAATCCGGAGCTGACGCTTTAGGCGCAGCAGGCAGCGGAATGGGCATGCAAGGTATAGGCAGCAGCCTGAATGTAGCTTTTGACCTATACAATACAGCAGATGCTGCAAATAATGACAGCGCTATTACAGGCATTTCGGATTCAAATTCATCACATATACAAATCAACACCAATGGCGCGTTCAATAATCAGACAGAGAAAGCATTCAGGCTTTCGACAAATAGGGCAAGCGGGCTCGCTTCCAAGCAAGTAGCGGGCTCTGGGAATGTATATGTATGGGTGGATTACAACGGTGTTGACAAGCTCGAAGTTCGAGTGGGGAAAAATGGTGTAAGGCCTGCTTTGCCGGTAATGACCTATACCAATATAACACCTGAAAAATTAAAAAATATACTTGGCGGAGATTACGGCTATGTAGGGTTTACGGGCGGAAGCGGAGCGAACGGAATTAATATAGACATTAAAAAGTTCTATTTCAGCAACACCTACGAACCATTTGATGCGTCCAGACCTAAGTTTACTAACCCATGGCACCGAAATCATGCCTGGGCATCAGATTATAGAGAAAAATTTGCAAAAATTAATGCAAATATAGAACATCCGGGAACAGGAGCAATCACTGACAGAGGCTTTGTATACTCAAGCACAAGCACAAATCCTACACTTGGAGGAAACGGAGTAATTTCGGCACAGAGTGGGAGCGGTATCGGTTCGTTTATGCAGCAGATTAACGGCTTGACTCCTGGTACACGCTACTATTACGCTGCGTATGCAATAAACAGTGATGGAACCTTCTATAGCGGAGTCAATAGCTTTGTAGCATCTTGGCTGCCTACAATAGGAACAACTACTGTTACAAATATTACAAGCAGTAGTGCAGAAATTAATAGTCAGGTTACAGCAGCGGGAGGAATTAATCTTACCGAAAGAGGACTTGTCTATTCAATGACTCGTACACCATATATAAATAAGCCGGGTACAACAAAGCTGAAATTTGATAATGGGGCTGTCGGTACATTTACTACAAGCGTAGCAGGATTAGCACCCGGCACCACCTATAATGCACGAAGCTACGCCATAAATAACAGAGGAACAGTATACGGACAAGAAGTTTCATTTACTACCCTTGGAATGTCAATGACTAATAATACATTATTGAGCTATATGATAGCCCAAGGCGGAGTATTAATTCCTGCCTTTAGCAAAAACCTCTTTGCATATAACGTAACCGTGCCAAACAGCAGCAGTAGTGTCGATATGACCTTTGTTCCGCTAGAAGCTGCGGCAGCACTGACCCTTAAGCCGGAGGATGGGATTACAGTCACAACCTTGACGCCAAACAAGAGCTTTAGGATAAGCGGACTATCTGCAAGCTCACCCAAATATGTTCAGGTTAAGGTTGCAAAGGGTACCGAAGCAAGAATCTATACACTAAATTTAACAAGGCAAAAAAGCAATAATTCAGACCTTGCAGATTTACGTATTAATTCAGGAGCTATTATTGCAACACCCACATTTAACACCAATAACGGAATTTACACAGCAGTAGTAGATTCAAGCGCAGCCTCTGCAGACGTGGCATTGAGAAAAGTAAATTCAGAGGCAACCATTAATATAAATGGCGAGGAATTGGGAGACAAGGGTCTGGAAAACGCTTCGCAGACACTTTCGCTGCCTGCCGGCTCAAACAGCTTTGTCATAACAGTTACAGCAGAGGACGGGAAAAACAGCAGAACCTATTATTTGTACATTCAAAGAAAGCTATCTTCAGATGCGAGATTAAGAAATATAGCAGTAAGCAGTGGATTAACGCTCTCGCCGACGTTTGGTACGGACCAGCTAAGTTATGGAGTTACAGTACCCGGCGGCACAAATAATGTTTTGTCCTACAAAGCAGCGGCATCATCAGGAACCGGAGAGGTAAGCATTACAGCGGCTGCTATTGATATTAACAGTAGCATAACTATGAAAAAGGGTAATGCATTAATAGAAGATGCTGAACATGTTGCACTGACTATCGGTTCAAATATTATCACCATTGAAGTAACTTCAGCAGCCGGAGAAATGAAAGCGTATAATTTGAACATAATAAAGGATGATGCGTCAGGAAGTGCCGACAATACCTTATCTGATATTACTGCAGATGTTTCCGGAGGGCAAAACCTGATCCCAGCATTTGATTCATCAGTTAAGGATTATTTATTGAATGTTCCGGCTGAGCAAGAAAAAATTACAATGGGTGGCACAGCTTCTGACAGCGGTGCCAGTATTACTGCCATCCAGCTGAACGGGGTAAATTATGCTAACGGGGAAAGCATCCCGCTAAGTCCTGGAAATAATGCTGTTACTGTTGCAGTTACATCTAGAATTCGCAGATGCAGACACGCATTGGGCAAAGGAAGCAGTACATGACATGGGTTCAAGAATGGTCGTCAGCGGGATTGGAAATGACACATATGAACCAAACAGGGATATTACACGAGCTGAGTTTGCGGCAATAATTGTCAGAGCGCTTGGTCTGAAGCCGGGATTGGGAGAGAGCATATTTAAAGATGTTCTGCCGCATGAGTGGTATAGTGGCTATATTGAAACAGCATTTGAATACAAAATAATAACCGGTTATAATGCAGACACTTTTGCACCATCTGATGAAATTACCAGGGAACAGGCTATTGCTGTAGTAGCAAGAGCTATGAAGATTACTAAGCTGGCTGTAGAATTGGACGCAAATGAAGTTAGCAAAATACTGGGAAGTTTTGCGGATGCTGATAAATCAGCAGTGTATGCGAAGAACAATATTGCAGCTTGTGTAAAAGCAGGGATTGTGTCTGGCAGAAGCGACAATATGATAGCGCCAAAGGCTAACATTACAAGAGCTGAGGCTGCAGCGATTGTCCGAAGGTTGCTGCAGAAATCCAATTTAATATAGTAGTTGTAAAGGGAAAAGAGCTGACATAGGGAAGCTATACATTCACGTAATGTGATAATACAATAAGTAGTGATAAGGAAGGCGGATTTCCCTTCAATCGGGTAAATGAGCAGATATGTGCCATACAAACCGGAACAATCACTGCGTCAACCTGTAAAAAGGACGAGCATGAAATATTTGGTCAGGAAGCCGACTGAGTGGATTATAGCGGAGAAATTTTAAATGCAGATTATAGTGCGCTGTTTTCTGATGATCCGGAAATAAAGAAAAATGGTGGTGCGTCCAGCATGGGCGCTTTCACATATATTATCAATGATCGGTTTTTTAAAAAACAATAAAGCGTAAGCGATGGAACAAATAACGTAGGGATAAAAAATAAGACCTGCAGATTTTTTGCGGTTATATTTTTTGGTAGTGAAGAAAAGATGTCAAATAGGAATTGACTGTTGAGATGTATATGAACAAGTGATATACTGGATGTAAGCGCTTACAAACAGGAGGCATTACAATTGATAAATAGAATAGAGCTATTTTTATCAGAACGGAAAAAGATACAGAACACCGGCGATGAAGAGAAAGTGTTGAGGCATCTGGCAGCTGAGCATTTTGACAGGTACAGTGTCTTTCCATCTTCCATTCACTGCGTTGATGATGGTGTAGTTTTTATAGCAAAAGATGCATGCCATAATATGGTATTGGTTGCAGCAGGAGATGATGACCTGATTAAAAGCTTTGATGGAGAAGAGCATGTATTGCCGGATGGTAGATTCAAACTGTGCCCGACTAATGGTGATAATCTTGCAGCAGTAGCAGAACGATTTCCTTTTATCAGACCAATCAGCCACAAGAACAGGAAAATAACCTTTGGACTTGGAGATAGGTTGGGTCTTGCTTCTGCGGCGCATATAAGACTGCTTCGCGGCTATGATGTATTTCCCGTGCTTGCTCAGCAATCCATAAGAGAATTGAATCTGACGGGAAGAACCTATGATGAAGTTCTTGCAGCCGCTTCATGGGATGTTTTCCGGGAGGGTTGGACAGATGGTTTTGGTGCGGACGGAGACCACTTGAAAACTCCGGATGAAGTAAAAATGGCGCTTGATTGTGGATTTACAATGATCACATTGGACTGTTCTGAGCACATTGACAATACTATTGGTGCTCTTGATGCGGGAAAGGCACATCTGAAATATATGGAAATGCCTGCAGCCGAGCGGGAACGCCTTGAAGCCAAATACCTGAAAAAAACCTTTATGCTTGAGGCTGAAGTCAGCATTGCCTTCAGCAAAGAGGAGTTTGAGAGAACTGTATTGGTTTATAATAAAGCAACGAGCTACACGATAAACCTGTTCTCGGAGGTCATAAAAAATTGCGGCAGAATAATCGATTTTGAAGTGTCTATAGACGAGACGCATACACCTACCGCTCCGCATGCACATTACTTTGTAGCTTCGGAGCTTGTTGACGGCAGTGTGGATATTACCAGTCTTGCTCCCAGATTTTATGGCGAATTTCAAAAAGGTATTGATTATAAGGGTGATCTTGTGCGATTTGAAAAAGAGTATGTTGTTCATGCGGCAATAGCTGCTCATTTTGGACATAAGCTCAGTATACATTCGGGAAGTGATAAATTCAGCGCATTCCCTGTTATCGGCAAATGTTCTGGCGGCAAATACCATTTAAAGACGGCAGGAACGAACTGGCTGGAAGCTGTCAGGATAATCGCAATGAAAGCTCCGGAGCTGTTCAGACGTATGTACCGTTATTCACTTGAGAACCTGAATGCAGCGAAAAAGTATTATCATATATCCACGACAGCGGCTGATGTACCTGCTATAACCGGTATGGACGACAGTGAGCTTCCGCGGTTGCTTGACAGTGAAGCGCCAAGGCAGTTGCTGCATATTACATACGGTCTTCTTCTGTGCGCGCAGAACAATGACGGCTGTTATATCTTCAGGGAGGATTTCTTTTCAGTACTTAAAGAGCATGAAGAGGACTATATTGGCGCATTGAACAAACATATCGGGAAACATCTTGAACGATTGGGAATTGGAAAGAAGTAAAGTCAAATTGGATAGGAGCACATTATGGAAGAAACAATTTTATGTTCACCTTTACAATCAGGAATTGAAGAAACAGAGTTGGAGAATGCACTAGTAAAATCATTGGGCGGTAAACTGGGTAAATTGCGGAAGGTATTGCTGCTGCCTCCCGATATTACAAGGAGCAATTCCTGTGCCGGTAAAATAACAGCCATTTATTATAAGCTGTTAAAGGATAATTGCCAGGTTGATATCATGCCTGCACTGGGTACCCATATACCGATGACCGATGACGAACTCAGCGAAATGTTTGGTGACGATATACCGCATGAGTGCTATATTGTACATAATTGGAGAAATGATGTAGTGAAAATAGGTGAAATACCCGCTGCATTTGTTAAAGAAGTATCAGAAGGTCTTATGGAGGAATCCATTGATGTTGAAGTTAATTACAGGTTGCTTGATATAAACTATGACCTCATCATTTCAATTGGACAGGTTGTACCGCATGAGGTAGTTGGTATGGCAAATTACAGCAAGAATATCTTTGTCGGCTGCGGCGGACGAAGTATGATTAATAACAGCCATATGCTGGGCGCCTTTTATGGTCTGGAAAGGATTATGGGAAAAGACCTGTCACCTGTCAGAAAAGTGTTTGACTACGCAGAGGAGCATTTTATCAGCAAAATGCCCTTGATGTATGTGCTGACTGTTACTTCGCAATTAAATGGGAATACTGCATTGAATGCGCTTTTTACGGGCAGGAACCGCAGTATTTTTGAAAAGGCAGTAGCCTTGAGTACTGAAAAGAATCTCAACTTCGTGGAAAAGCCGCTTAAAAAGGTTGTGGTATATCTGGATGCAAAGGAGTTCAAATCTACCTGGCTGGGTAACAAGGCTGTTTACAGAACCAGACTGGCAATCGAGGATGGAGGAGAGCTTCTGATACTTGCACCAGGGGTGGCCAGATTTGGCGAGGACGACGGAAATGATGCATTAATAAGAAAATATGGCTATGTGGGCAGAAAACAGGTTCTTGAGCTTTGTAAAACCCGGGAAGATTTGCGCGCTAATCTGTCTGCAGCCGCACATCTGATCCATGGTTCCTCCGACG
Source organism: uncultured Oscillospiraceae bacterium (assembly GCA_964349435.1). GTDB lineage: Bacteria > Bacillota > Clostridia > Acetivibrionales > DTU013 > CAYGHY01. The sequence goes on along the minus strand of CAYGHY010000042.1, from coordinate 8,050 downwards.
ACCGGTTTTCTATCACTTATGCAGTAGAAAAGCTATCGCAAAAGGAAATAGAGAGCGTCAATTTTGGTTATATACCTCTTAATGAAGCTTATAGCAGATATAACCCCGAACTGTTATCAGAAGGCTGGAATACGCTCGCCAGCGGCGAGGAAATTTATTTCATCGCCAATCCGGCTCTCGGCCTTTGGGCGGATAGAAAGAGATTTGACTCTATTTTGTCGCAGCCGCACCAATCCCCTTGACAATAGAGGCGCCGATGAACAATTATGCATACGTGTTAATCTATGTCCGGTTCTATGCGGTCCGGCGGATATTCCAGCCTTTCGGGATGCTGTATAAAGGTTTTATACAGTTTGAAGGCTGAGGCATAATAATGTCCGTCTGCAATTCTTTCATCCGTTACTACCTTTATGTTGATGAACTTTTTGTCAATGATATTATTGCTGGCATCAATTACCTTTTCCTTCACTTTCATACCGAAGGCGACGAAAATGGATGTTGTGCCGAAATCATAAAGGTGATGATAGATCGGTTGAATCCCAAGAGAACCAAGGTCGGTTATGAACATACTGGTGTGAAAGGGGCTTGCTTTATTAATTTTACGAGGCAGTTTGCCAAAATAATCTAAAAGCCTTACAACAAAGAAAAGAAACTTAACCAGCATGCCAGGGCAAAACATGAATAGACGCGCAGTTTTATCCGCGTCATTTTTAGTATCCAAGGCTTTATTTTCTTTGATTTGACAATTTATCTTTTCAACTATCTCAGTCAAGGTATCGGCAGCTTCAAATCTAAACTTGATGGCAGTCTCCGGTCTGTCATCATTAAGCCCTTTCTTAACAACAAGAGATACAAGAATCTCATTTCTGGCATAAATATTCTGACCCGCTATAAATCTGTTCAGAGCAGGCTTTATGGACATGGTGCGTACCATGGCGGCAATCAAAATGTGCAGCATGCCTATATTGGTTTCACTGTTTTTCCTTTTCTTTCTTAAATAGGCCTCAGTTTGGCTGATTTCTATTTTATCTTCAAAATAATTCTGTGCATCAACACGGCTTCTCATAATAAATGGAATAATCCTGTAAAATGAATCCAGCGTCCTGATGCGCCTCCCATCGTACCTATCGCCAAAACGCCTTTTATAATCCGCCATCAGTTACATCCTCCCATTTTTCGATATTCACCGGGTTTTTTACCGGTAATTTTTTTGAATACTTCATAAAAAAACTTCATATCAGAGAATCCAACCTGTCCTGCAATACCTGTGACTTTCATGTCTGAAGACCTCAACAGGTTACAGGCCTGCTCGACCCTAAGGTATTGGATATAATCGCTTACATTGGTTCCGGTTACCTCTTTGAATAGTTTACTAAAGTAATTTTTACTAATAAATGAGTTCATCGCTAAATCCGAAAGGGAAATTTCCGAATGGTAATTCAATTTCATATATTCAATAGCCTTCAGAATCAGCTCTGAGTTCCTGCCTGTCAAATCTTTTTTAGAGCTTTCAGGGGCGTACCTGAATATTTTTACAATAATTTCAATCAGATATGCCCGTACAATGTCGGTATAACCGTTGTTCATTTGAATGTATTCCAGATACATCTTTTCAAAAAGCCCTGATATATCAAAGAACCTTACATCGTTGAGTTTTAGGTCGGGCTTAGGTGCAAAACTATCCGGAACCAGGGATTTGAAGAGAAAGGAGGAGGTGATTTCTTCAAAATGATTGGCACTGAATAAGGATACATCAAGAAATTGGGGAAGAAAGGCACAGTTGTATACGACAAGAGGAACTCTGGAGTTTTGACTGTTGAAAAAACCATGAGGAACATCATAATTTACTACGAATATGTCGCCCACCGACGTTTCGTACTTTTTATCCGCTACTCTGTGAATACCGCAGCCGGAAATAACGCATACCAACTCAATGAAATCGTGCCGGTGCATGACGTTGCAATACTCTGCAAGTTCATCTGAGCGGTTGATATAGACAAGTTCATTTTCTCTGAAAAGCACGCTTCCTTTTAATATGGGATAATCTGCCATATATTCTCCAAGATATTAATAAACCCTAATAAAAGAATAACATATACCAATGAAAAACTATACGAGGTTTAATAAAATACTATATACTATAATACATGATAATGATACAAAGGACAACCAATTACTATAAATTGAGGTGATATCTATGTTGAATATGCTTGCGTTTGACTACGGTGCAAGCAGCGGCAGGGCGATTGCAGGTATATATGACGGGCATTCTCTGAGGCTTGAGGAAATCCACAGATTTGCCAATGAGCCGGTCATGGTAAACAGAAGTCTGAACTGGGACATCCTAAGGTTATACCATGAAATGAAGCAGGGCATAGGTAAATGTATAAAGTCCCGATATAATGCTATTGCGTCTATCGGCATCGATACATGGGGTGTTGACTTCGGCTTGCTGGACTATTCCGGCAATTTGCTTGGTAACCCTTATCACTACAGGGATACCAATACTGAGGGTATACTTGGGGAGGCGTTTAAAATCGTGCCTTCCGAGGAAATATACAGGCAGACCGGAATACAGTTTATGGAGTTTAACACGTTGTTTCAGCTGCTGTCAATGAAACTGAAGAACGTTTCTATCCTGGAAAAAGCGGAGACATTACTCTTTTTCCCGGATCTTTTGAGATATTTCCTTACAGGCGAAAAAAGCACTGAGTATACCATCGCAAGCACATCTCAGATGCTTGATGCACAAAAAGGCGATTGGGCAATGGATTTAATAAAAAGATTCGGCATCCCGACCGGCATACTGACTGAAATAGTTGATGCCGGAACTGTCGCAGGTAAACTCTCGGAAAGAGTTGCGGAGGAGTTGGGAACAGGCCACATACCGGTGGTGGCGGCAGCGGAGCATGACACAGCAAGTGCAGTGGTTTCAGTTCCCGCATTACAAGGGAAATATGCGTACCTAAGCAGCGGTACATGGTCTCTGCTAGGCGTTGAGGTGCCTTCACCGGTAATCAATGAAGCCAGCTTTAAGCTTAATTACACCAATGAAGGAGGTTTTGGCCGGAAAACAAGGCTGTTGAAAAACATTATGGGCCTATGGATTTATCAGGAATGCAAGAGGGAATGGGATAAATCAGGAGAGCCTGTGAGCTTTGATGAGCTTGAGGCGGGAACTGCAAATGCGGAGCCATATGCCGCTCTGATAGACGCCGATGACATCAGCTTTATGAGACCGGGACGTATGACAGCCAAGATACAGGATTATTGTGTAAGGACAGGGCAGAAACCTCCGGAGTCAAAACCTGCGGTGGTGCGTTGTATTCTGGAAAGCCTTGCGTTCAAATATAGAATGGCTTTAGAGGGCCTTGAAGGGATTATGGGTTACAAGCTGCCTGTGCTCCATATCGTTGGCGGCGGCTGTAAAAATACTACTTTATCGCAGTTTACGGCCAATGCCATTAACAGACCTGTCATAGCAGGACCTGTCGAGGCTACCACAACAGGCAACCTGATAATGCAGCTTATAGCGCTTAGGGAAATTGGAAACTTGAATGATGGAAGGGAACTGGTAAGACGCTCATTCCAGGTAGTTGAATATATTCCGGTAGATACTTCCGCCTGGGATGATGCTTATGGGAAGTTTTTAAAACTGGCACAGAACAGGTAAGCTAGATATTTTGTTAGTTGTATACAAAGTAAATGGAGGTGTGATCTTGAAAATTTACGAAATGGAATCAAGGGTTCAGGAAGGGTACTCGTATGCTAAAAAGGCATATGCGGCTTTTGGTGTAGATACGGATACGATTCTGGAAAAAATGAAGGACAGGCGGATATCGCTACACTGCTGGCAGGGGGATGATGTAAATGGCTTTGAAGTAGCAGCAGCCGGCGTATCGGGCGGGATACTAAGCACGGGCAGCTATCCGGGGATGGCGCGTAACGGCGAGGAACTCAGGGCGGACTATGAGAAGGCGTTCAGCCTGATACCGGGTAAGCACCGTGTTAATCTTCACGCAATATATGCCGAGACAGAGGGTGCGGTAGTGGAACGTGACGTTATCACAACAAAGCACTTCAGGAAATGGATAGACTGGGCTAAGAAGCTTGGAATAGCAATAGATTTCAATCCCACCTGTTTCAGCCATCCGATGGCCGCTTCCGGCTTCACGCTAGGCAGCAAGGATGAGATGGTTAGAGAGTTCTGGGTGGATCATGTGATTGCTTGCAGAAAGATTGCCGCTGATATTGGTAAAGAACTGGGAACAGCTTGTATTATGAACATATGGGTGCCAGACGGAATGAAGGACATCCCTGCAGACCGTATGGGATTCAGGGTACAACTTAAAAAATCATTGGATGAAATATTCACCATAAAATTTGACAGGAAATTTTTAATCGATGCTTTTGAGAGCAAGCTCTTTGGAATTGGCGTGGAATCCTATACAGTAGGCTCCCATGAATTTGCGATGGGATATGCCTTGAAAAACAATATTGCAATGACCTATGACATGGGGCATTTCCATCCGACTGAAAGCGTTGCAGACAAGATTTCCTCTGCACTGCTGTTCGCAGACGACCTGTTACTGCATGTTTCCAGACCTGTACGCTGGGACAGCGATCATGTGGTTATTTTGAACGATGATTTGGTGGCAGTGTCACAAGAGATTAAACGCTGCAACGCTTTTGACAGGGTGTATTATGGACTGGATTTCTTCGACGGCAGCATCAATAGAATCACAGCATGGGTCTCCGGTTCAAGGGCGGCGTTGAAATCCATAATGTTTGCCATGCTGGAACCGACTCATCTCATAGTAGAAGCAGAAAATCAAGCCAACTATGGCAATAGAATGGCGCTTATGGAGGAGTTTAAGTCACTGCCCTTTGGCGCTGTATGGGACAAATACTGCATGGACATGAAGACCCCGGCGGGAGCAAGCTGGCTGGAGGATGTTAAGGAATATGAGGAAAGGGTATTGCAAAAGAGGTAATCATTATGGTGGAAATGGATTTTAATAAATATGAAAACAGTTTGAAGGATCTGGAGTATATTTCTAAAAAAGTAGGAATTCCTGTGGAGTATACCCAGGGCGGCGGGGGGAACACCTCTGTTAAGACGGATGGTCGGTATATGGCCATAAAAGCCTCGGGTTGCAAGCTCAAACAGATCACACCGACAGAAGGCTATGTGTTTATAGATTACATGAAATTGAAGGATTATTATGAGAATGCTGATTTAAGCGCAGATGCCGATTTTGAGAAAGAAAGTGCGGAAATGGGCAGGAAGTGTGTAGAGCCGGCGCCGTGGCTCAAGGTTTTGAGGCCATCCGTAGAAGCCGGTTTTCATTCTGTGCTTAAGAAATATGTCATACATACTCATTCTGTTTATGCGAATATTTTAACATGTATCGAAAGTGGACAGGATTTGGTTGCAAAAATATTCAAAGACAAGGTTTATGAAACCGTCTGGATACCATATATCAATCCAGGCTTCTGCCTGACCTTGAAAATAAAGGAAGCCATACATGAATGCACAAAGCGGACCGGCAAATCACCTGAGGTTTTCTTTATGGAGAACCACGGACTGATTGTCACAACAGATGATTGTGATAAAGCTGTAAATCTTCATAGTGAAGTGAATGAAACAATAAGGCAATATCTGGACATAAATGAAGTCTTTCCTACAGTTGAGCTGTTCAATGTGGATGAGATAACTGTTATCAGCAAGACCGGCTACATAAGTGACTTTATTAAAAATGGGAATCTCAAGCCCGGTTTTTTTGACGAGGTGATTTTGTGCCCGGATCAGTTTGTTTACCTGAACGGCGGGGTTGGCTTCAACAGTCTGGAGAGCAAGCTCAATATTGTAACGCAGACCGGCGAGGTCATCTATAAAACAAGCGCAGTTGAAGCCCAGACCATGGAAGAGACGCTGCTGGCCTGCGTGTATGTAGTAAATGAAATCGGGAAAAGGGCACTGCCACTTAAAACGATGACCAAGAAGGATATCGACTTTATCAGAAATTGGGAAAGCGAAGCCTACCGTAAGAGCTTGGTAAAGGAAATGAAGAAGTAAGCGTAAAATTTAACCGGAGGCGTCAAAATGAAAAAGTAAGCATAAAATTTAACCGGAGGCGTTAAAATGAACAACAGTAATAAGTTTGCATGGACATGGATAGTGAAGGAAGAGTGTTTGGAGGAGTACATAAGGATGCATCTTGATCCCTGGCCTGAAATCATGGAGGAACACAGGATAGCAGGCATACGCAATTACTCCATATTTCAGAATGGGACACAGTTTTTTTACTGTTATGAATGTGATGATGTAAGGGCAGCGAACGAGTATATAGCCAGGAGTGAGGTCTGTAACCGCTGGAATGCGATTACGTCAAAAATGGTAGTGGGTTCTTTTGACTTCAATGAAGAGGAACCTATCAAACCGATGAGAGAAGTTTTTTATTTAGATTAAGCCCGGAGCTCAGGAATCGTTGAAATATAACTTCCGCTAAAACTTTTTGGGGGAACTACAGCGGAGCCCCGTTCGCCGAAAAAGTATGGGAAGTAATATTTCAGCCGATCCTTAGGAAATTCATATAAATAGGAGGGTGAACAGATGAAGCCTTTCAAGTTGCCGGATCATTTTCTCATGGGCAGCGCCACAGCTGCTACCCAGATAGAAGGCGGGGATACCAATAACAACTGGTATGACTGGTGTTTAAAGAACAGAATTAAAGACGGCACCTCCTGTCTCAGGGCTAATGACCACTGGAACAGATATCCTGAAGATATAGAGCTGATGAAACAGCTTAACCATCATGTTTACCGTATGGGTATTGAGTGGAGCAGGATTGAGCCTGAGAAGGGTGTTTTTGATGATGGCTCAATCGAGCATTATAGACAGGAAATCAAGCTGCTTTTGGATAATGGAATAAAACCGCTGGTAACGCTCCATCATTTTTCTCATCCCCTTTGGTTTGTTGCGCAAGGTGAGTTTGAAAACACTTCCGCAGTTGAATCTTTTGAGCAATATACCAGATATGTGGTGGAGAGGCTTGGAGACTTGGTCGCCGAATACATAACGATTAATGAGCCTAATGTTTTCGTGATCAACGGTTATTTCTTCGGCGACTGGCCGCCGGGTAAAAAGAACCTTAAATTAGCCATGAAGGTTTATAAAAATATGACTTTGTGCCACATTGCCGCATATAAGGCTATCCATGAGATCCGGAGGGAGAAGGGATTTGAAGGCAGAACCATGGTGGGTGTTGCCAATCATCTGCGTATATTTGATCCGTTTTCCAAAAACCCGCTGGACTACATTGCTGCCAGATTAATGCAGTATATTTTTCAGGATGCCATAGTCAAGTCGATGACCGGAGGCTTTCTCGTACCGCCTGTAGGGCTTGGCGCACCGGCCGGCAAAGGGCGTTATTATGATTTTATAGGAATAAACTACTACACCAGAAGCGCTGTACAATTCAGAGGCTTTAAGGATAGTGCCATGCCCGGCAACCCACGGAACGATCTTGGCTGGGAGATATACCCCGAAGGCTTGTCTAAACTTTGCAGGCGCTACTACAAAAAGTACCGTGCGCCCATCTGGATTACGGAAAATGGCACCTGCGACGCTAAAGATTCGTTCAGGGCAAAGTACATATATACACATTTGTACGAAGTTGCAAAGCTTAATGAGGAAGGTATCCCGGTTGAAAGATATTACCACTGGACATTAACGGACAATTTTGAGTGGATTGAGGGCGAATCTGCACGCTTCGGCCTGATAGAGGTCGATTATGAAACACAGAAACGGACTATCAGAAAGAGCGGCTGTTTTTATGGAGAAGTCTGCCGCGAAAATGCAGTTACACAGGAGATGCTCGCTGAATATTTTCTGAAATAATAATACTTCAGAACCGGCAAGTGTTTTATTGTCGAAATTTAATTATTATGGTATTATTTATAAAAGAGGCCGAAATATAAAGTAATTGGAGGCAATTATGATAAAAATACCTTTTGCCAAGACAAAAACACCGGACAAAAATAAACC
>CAYGHY010000041.1:0-16896 GCA_964349435.1 uncultured Oscillospiraceae bacterium | reverse complement strand
TATCTAATTTTCCTCACTGATATGAATAAGTCCCTGTTCGAATATTTGTCTTACGTGTTCATCCACCAGGGAGTAAAATACTATCTTTCCTTCCTTTCTGCTCTTCACCAGACTTGCCTGTTTTAGAACTCTTAATTGGTGAGATATAGCTGATTGCGTCATGTTCAGCAGAACTGAAATATCGCAAACACACATCTCAGATTCATCCAAAGCCCAAAGCATCCTTATTCTTGTAGAATCTCCAAAAACTTTAAATAATTCTGCAAGATCATAGAGAGTTTCTTCCTGAGGCATTTTACCTCTTACATGACTAACTATATCCTCATGGATTACATCGCAGTCGCATCTTTCAAGAACTTGCAATTTCCGTGGCATCTTGTCACCTCTTCCAGCAATATTATCTGAACACTTGAACAAGTATTCAGATAATATTCAGTATATTCCTCTCTTGACGAAATGTCAATAATGTCATTGCTATTATTCTTCAGTAGGTAATATCAAGACATGCAAACAAAACAAGAACAGAGAGGAATAGAGTCATGCAGGCTGTAACTCTGCTTCTTTGAAAATTTACCCAATCAAATGAATTTCGATATCTCCCGGAGCAGTCCATTAATAAAGCCTTTGATCATATCAAATCCCATGCTTTTTTCACCTGTGCTCTCATTCATATATAATTTTCGGTTGACTTCAATCATAACGGACGATAAACGTTTATCCTTCAAATAATATTTCATAGGCACCATTGTGCCGGCAAAGGGTGAATTCAGCTTTACCGATAGTCCTTTCCCTTTCATATACTCAACTATCAGCCGACATAATTCCAACGAAGTATGAAATTCATTTGTACCAATGCAAATGTCCGGCCTGTCATGGCTTTTATCCAGTTCAAAGGGTAGTGGAACTTGTGGGAAGGAATGTCCATCAAGGATAAGGCACTTGTTGAACTGTTCCAACATTATGCCTGCTTTTCTCTCCAACTCAGCATGATATGGGTCATAAAGCTGCTGCATTAGCTCTTCGCGCCGGTCATTAGACAACTTGCGAAGCTGTCTTCCATTAACCGTCCTTGTATAGATGGCACCCATACCGACCTTTGCCATTTCTTCATCCAAATCACTTCGAAACCTCTCTGGATCGAAAACTATTCTATTAACTACATTTTTATGCATTTCTACATGTGCACACTCAAATAATTCATCAGTGTACAAGTCAGTAAGAAGAAGCATTTCCTGTTCCAGCTCTTCATCGGATAGAAGAATGTCTTTTCTAAGCTCGGAAGGAACATGCAGTGAGCTGTGAGGCAAATGGATCAGTATGTGCTTCATCATAATCTATACACTCCTTATATATATAATATCTTGCACTGTGGGTTCATATGGTATTGAAGCACTGATGACAGTTCCCTTTGTATCTGTATGAAAAGTTACCTTGCCAAAAACTTCGTCCTCAGATTCGAGAAGCTCAAAGGTATCATAATGATTATGGCGTAAATAATGATAATGTCCTTCACTTTTTATTTATATTTGTTGTTATATAAAGCTCCTTGACAACACTCTCAATTTGTGGAGGCCGCATAGTCAAATCACTTAATATGTACTCATCATTAATGTTTTTAATGAACCGATTTAATTCAAGCTTATCGGTATCCAACTCAAGTTCTGCATTGTAGGGCATTATTATTCTTCTGACAAAAACACCGGGCATATTGGTAAAATCCGGGAGTGGTCTTTGAGTAGCAAGGCTCACCAGCTTCCTGTTGCCAAAAAAGCTGCACAAAGCATCTATTTTGTCGTCATACACTATTTCACCGCTATTTACTACAATTACACGCTTCGCCATTTTTTCCACATCATCAAGATCATGGGTAGTAAGTATAAAGGTAGTCCCTTTATTGTTCATGTCAAGTATAAATTCCCGGATTCTTTCTTTTGCTATAACATCCAGACCAATAGTAGGTTCGTCTAGGAAAACTATTTTCGGATCATGCAGCATAGCCATGATAAACTCACATTTCATCCGCTCACCAAGGGACAGCTGCCTGGTAGGCTTTTTAACATGCCCACCAACCTCCAGCAGGTCAATCATCCTGGAAAGCCGTTCCTTGTATTGCCGAGATGGGATATCATAGATGACCCTGTTCATTTCAAAGGAGTCCAATGGAGGTATATCCCAAATAAGCTGGGATTTCTGTCCGAAAACCGCGCCTATCCCCGCAACATACTGCTTGCGCTTTAGCCATGGAACATAGCCCATGATCTCTGCTTCGCCGGAGGTTGGATAAAGTACTCCGGTCAATATTTTCAAGGTGGTTGATTTGCCTGCGCCGTTTGGTCCGAGAAGTCCAAGGATTTCTCCTTCGTCGACATCAAAGGAGATATCCTTTAGCGCTTCCACCTTTATAAGCTTCCTATTAACAAGACTCTTGAGAGAATCCAGAAAGGAACTGCCTCGTTCATGTGTAAGATATGTTTTGCTTAAACCTTTTATTTTAATAATCTTCATCTCATTATCCTCCTGCACTTGTGTATTGTCTTAGCATCATTTTCCAAAAGCCGGCGCTAAGCAACAAAAACAACAAACAAACCATTGCAGTTACGAGTATCCCCTCCGGTCTCTTTCCAAGCAGAACTGAAGCCGGCAAGAAACCAACCGCTACTATAGGAATGATATATGAGATAATAGTTTGAAACCCTTTGGAGAAAATACTCCTGGGATAGTTTCCAAAGGATAACAGGCTGTCGAATATTTCATATATCCTGCTGTTACCTACCCATTTAAATACACTTCCCGCCATTAGCAGTGCAAAAGCAAAAAGCATGATCAGGGATAATACAAATAGCAATAAAAATAAAAGTACATCTGATATTCGAGGAACAGGCAGCTTCATAAATGCATAAAAAGATACAAGTAGCCCACATACCACTACTCCGATACTATCCGGCTCAAAGTTGGATGCAATCGACAAAAACAATGTTGATGCCGGTTTTATCAATAGAATATCATATGATCCATCTCTTATACGATTTAAGGTGTTCCAAACAAGCCCAAAAAACAAGAGGTTTGCCATACCTCTGGATAACAGGAAAATTCCTTGGAGCAGAAGAATTTCTTCAACAGTCCACCCCGGAAAGGAAGCACCTGTTCTATAAATCAAAACTGTAATAAATGGAATAATCAGTTCGGATATGAATATCAAAACTGTACTGAAGAAAAAGTCTGCACGGTATGCAATTTTGGAAGCAAAGCTGTTTTTTAAAGCCATTAAATATAAACGAATGCTTCTTCTCATGCTCCCACCCCTGTAAACTGTTTCATACCCTGCCTGCTAAACAAGAATGTAAATACCATCATGAACAAAACTGCAACAGCTTGAATTGAAACAATATGAGGTATCGTACAGGAGTACCCGCCCAATTCATATGAGCCTATAAATACCCTGACGGGAACATAGGTAATAAATTGAAAAGGCAGTATAAAAAAAACCTTTTGAAGAATATCGGGAAATAGAGTAAGCGGTACCAACACTCCGGAGCATATATCACGCAGAAGCAAAAACATTCTTCGCACGCCTGATGTCCTTGTAAGCCAAAAGGCGGTTATTCCCACGCAGTAATCTACCAGAAACATCATGATAAACCCCAGTGCAATTGATATTACAGCCCAGAAGGCCCGAGCCGGGAAAAGCCTTATCTTCAGGATAAAAGTAAATATAAGAAACAATGGAATAAACTCAAAAATCACTCCCAGAATCCTATGCCCCACCTTTTGACAAAATGCAAAATAAACATGGGACATGGGTCGTAATGCGAAAGTAAGAAATTTTCCGGTTTGAATCAGCATTTGAAGGTTCCAGTCTGCGAAATCCATAATTATATAGTTAATCAATGAGGCTATGGCAAAATAAGTTATCATTTGCTCCAGCGACAATCCGCTGAAGCTGTGATGATTATGGTAAACTGCTTTCCAAATGAAATACTGGACCAGAAAATAAACAGGGCCGACAAGAAGCGAGACCATGGAATGCGACCTATAAACCGACCATTCCTTGTATGTCGCAAATGCAATTGCTTTTAAAATGCTGTACTGACGCCCCACAAACCTCGCTAAAGATACCACTATTAAGCTTTCCCTTGTCCGAATTAAATACCTGACTTCTCTCCATCTGCTATTATCATAGGACCGGTGTGCTACTTCGAAAGCTCTTATAAAATACCCGACCATATTATGGCTTTTACACTCTTTACCGATTCCGGTACCCAGTCATGAGTGGATGGTGTAAAGTAGGCAGCCACAAGGCCTTCCGCCGGATCTATATAAAGACCTGACCTGCCTGCACCTTCATGGTTAAAAGTGCCAGGTGTTACTAGGTCCCCCGTCATGATAGAAAGGCCAAGCCCCATTTTAAAATCTCTTATGTTGCCACCCCAATGATAGGCGGGTACTCCTGAAAGATAATTCCGGATCATGGCTTCAACTGTTTTTCGGCCAAGTATCCTGACGCCGTTATAAGTACCTTTATTAAGCAGCATCTGTCCAAGCCTGTTAAGATCTGGAAGTGTTGAAAATAGCCCTCCGGATGTCCTGGGTGGTTTACCTGTCCTTTCCTCTACTTGCCTTAAGTGTTTGACACCCCACTCATTAGTGACACATACTCTCGAATGAAATTTTTCAGGAACATCAAAAAATGTATCATTCATACCGATGGGTCTGCATATTTTATCTATAATATATTGTTCACATGGTAAACCAGTCAATCTTGAGACAATCTCTCCAAGAATCATGAAGCCTGCGCTGGAGTAATTCCACTTTTCTCCCGGTTTTGATACCGCCGGTCCTGAAAGAATAGCTTTAATCCAGTTGTTATTTTCTTCATTTGCATCTTTATCGTTCACATCATTCCACCAAGATCTTGGATAGGGCTCTCCCAAATATCCGGGATCAGGACATATACCAGATGTATGTGTAAGCAGATGGAATATGTTTATCTCTTTGTGCGTAGCAGTATCGAATTCCTGGATTAATGTACTTACCGCCTGTTCAAGATAAAGCCTGCCGTCCTCGACAAGCTTCATAACTGCTATTGCTGTAACTGCTTTTGTTATTGAAGCTATTAATCTAATTGAATCCGGCATCATTTCCGGGCTGTCTTCATAGTAGGCAAGCTTACCCATTGACTTGTATGCAAAAATCCTGTCATTTCTGGAGAGTAAATAACTTGCACACTGCAGCCTTTTTTTCAATATTAGATCCTGTAAATGAGAATCCAACCTCACAAGCCTCTCAGGATTGTAAGCGGCCTCTTCTGGCGTTATCTCGGTGTTTGCTAAATGAATGGGTAGTATTATTTCAGCAGACAATTAATGTACCTCCTCATTAATTTTTTTCATTCATCATTTAAACCAACATTCTATAGCTGAGGGTATAGAGAAATGCCTTAGCCTATTGTCGACAATTACTAGTTTAACATATATTCGCTCTCTGTCAATAACTCTCCATTTTGTTTATAATTTTCCTTTTTCAATTGACCTATTGCTGAAAATGCGCCTGCTTTTTATCCAGCCGTTTTTGACGCCGTTTCTTCCGTGTGGCCAGCCTGTATATAATCCACCCTGCCAGAACAAGTGCGGCAATAATAATACCATACGCCGCCATTGCAATTTTGTTCGGATTTTTTACTATCTCCCAAAAACCTGTATTATTGTCAATGATTTTTCGGTTATGGGTAATGTTGTAGTATTGCGGTATCTGAGGAACTCCAATTACTTTATCGAAGGACTGCAGGTATTGTGCAAGAGCAAGCCATTCCTTCAATTCATTGTTCTTACCGTCTGCGGTATCTTTTATTATGTGAGCCTCATAATCCTCTATCGGAGTGCCATCCTTTGCTTTGGGCACAAGCGAAAGCAGGCCGAAAGATTTTTCCCCGACAACGGATAGCATCTGTGCAGAGTACAATCCTGCCACTACGCGATACAGCTTTTCATCATCTATGCTTACGAGCGAACCATCCGGTCTTTGAAGCGAGGCATCCGTAAGCTTGTTGAAAATAAGGCGGTTCGGATTAAATGTAAAACTAAGCCCGGATATATATAACTGAGCATCCTCCATGATAGGAGAAATCGACGCATCAACTTCACATGCTGTTTTCAATTCCTTACCTGTAAGATATATAGATATAAGAGGATACCCCGGTATGTTATCCGGCCCGATTCCAAGTGAACTGACGCTGAAAACATCCGCTGCTGTGATATCACCCTGAAAAAATGTGTTCCTTATGGTGCCTACAGGTATAATCGCAGCATCAACCGGAACATAGTTCTTTCCTTCCGTCTTCTTGACCGCATAGATGAAGGAATCACTGATCAGGTTTCCGAGCGGATCTTCCCGGTGGTTATCCGTCATGTAATTGACGGTGTTGAAATGAAAAGGTGATGAAGCAAGCACATCGTATATGTTCACGTTGAACTGTCCAAAATATTTATCCTGCAGCAGCTTTTCATATTGCCTGGCTGCTTTTAAAACTGCCGGATCGTCCGGTATCTGTTCATCAATCTGTTTTAATTGATAGTTTTCAAGCTTCCATTCTCCGTCGGAATCCTGTGAAATATCCATAACACCAAGGAATTTGGAGTTGCCTTCCGCGGACCCTATAATCGTCCTGCCTGAAATAATCGGTTCAGTAAGCATTGTATGAGTATGTCCGCTGATGATAACGTTAATTTCCGGAACCTCCTTAGCCAGAATCTCATCTTCAGAAACCGATTTGTCCGTCCATGTACCGGAATGGGACAGGGAAACTATCAGATCAACCTTCTCCTGATGTTTGAGAATTTTAACAATGCGTTTCGCATTTCCAATTCTGTCTGAAAACTCCACTTCGGACATCGGCGCATTGGATGCCGAATCCGGCCCGATCAGTCCGAAAACCCCTATTTTGACTCCATTCCGTTCGATAATGGCATATTCCTGAATACCATATTCCTGATATGCCTGTTTCAAATCCGATAGCGACTTGGATAATTTACCATTTTCATCAGCCGGAAAGACAACATTGGACTGCACTATCTTCGGCAGCCTGTCTCCGCTTTTTAAGGCCGCCTTCAGGCTGTCGGCAAGCCCGGAGGCTCTGTAATCGTATTCGTGGTTGCCCAGCGTTACTGCATCATATCCCATTGCGCCAAGCATCCTCAGTTGCGGAGCATCGGTTCTGAAAAGCGTCTGGAAGGGCGTTCCCATGGAAAAGTCTCCTCCGTCAAGCAGCAAGGCATATGGATTTTTCTTCCTTTCTCCGGCAACCGCACTCTGAAGTCGGGCATATCCCCCGGAATA
The DNA here is from genome assembly GCA_964349435.1 of uncultured Oscillospiraceae bacterium. GTDB lineage: Bacteria > Bacillota > Clostridia > Acetivibrionales > DTU013 > CAYGHY01. The sequence goes on along the minus strand of CAYGHY010000041.1, from coordinate 9,564 downwards.
ATAGACTTCGCCATTTCTTATATCCTTAATCGGAAGCAGATGATCATGCAAATCATGGGTAAAGAGAATTGTCACGGATTTGCTTTCCGCAGCCGATACTGCCGGAATATTTGCGAAGAGCGTACAAACAACAGTGAGCAGGGCGATGTACAAAAACCATTTGCGCAACTTTCTCATATCATTACCAACCTTTCATATGCTATTTAATACTTATATAAGAAGTCTTCATTGTATATATCTCAGGATTTTGGAATAAATAAAAGCAATATAATTATATCAATTTAGCACATGCAAATGCAATCAAGATGGCAATTTATCATGATTGCGGTTTAACATATCGCAGCTAAGCTGCAACCTAAGGTATGAAAATCGTTGCGATGAGCTCACAAGGACAATTATACCTTCAAAAGCTCATGAAAGGTTGTTTTTTTAATAAAAATACAGGGACTACTTGGGTATAGTAAATGGGCATATCGGAGCGGCTTTTTCATCTTCCGGCGGAATTAGGTACTCGAAAGAGGTTTGAATCCTGTCAAAAATCAGCTGAGTTTGCAGGCATTGAAATAAAATAACAAGTTCTATAATTTGAGAATTGACAACATAATACTCAATGTGTTAATCTATCTTTATCGACATGACAAATGTTCATGGGCTATGAACAAAATTAAGAATAAGGGGTTCAAGCAATTAAAAGATTAAGTATAGACTATAGGACAATGAAGAAGATAAAATGTTCAAGGATCTCCAGTACTTAGCAGTATAGACGCACAAGGAGCCAGGATGCATAAACAGCGATATGTACAGTTATCAAACCGTACATAACATTCGGCAACGGTATTCCGAAAAAGGATTGGACGTTGCCATAGGTGGGAAAAAACGGGAAACACTACCTGTTGAGCCCAAGATCACCGGAGAGGTGGAAGCTGGAATTATTGCTCTTAGCTGCAGTACTCCACCAAAGGGGCGTTCGAGATGGTCGCTGCGACCCCTGGCAGACAAATCAGATTCGAAAATTGCTGGAGATTTACTATCCACAAGCCCCCAAAGTCCGGCTGGCGATGGATAATCTAAATACTCATTCGGCATGGGAAATTGCTCGAAATAATAGCCAAAAAAGTGCAGTCTGGCAATGCACAACTGCAATGGCAAGAAATACAATTAAAGAGACTTTATCCTCAGCTTAAGAGTTAACAGAGTACCGGCAAGGTTGATGAGACAGTAATTATCAGAGAATATCTAGGAAAGGGTGGCTAGCATAGTGATGGCTGGGAATGATTCCATAATTGAGATTAAGAATGTTACCAAGACGTTTGGAGGAGTTGTTTGCGCGTTAGATGATATCAGTCTGGCGATTCGAAAGAATGAAATAGTTGGCGTTGTCGGAGAGAATGGAGCTGGAAAAACAACATTAATGAAAATTCTCGCCGGGGTTTTTCCCCCTGATTGTGGGGAGCTATTCTACAATGGGGAAAAAGTGCCATTCCCCAAAAATCCTAAAGAGGCGTCAAAAAGAGGAGTCGCCATTGTATACCAGGAAAAGGGCGTTGTATCCTGCTTAAAGGTATACCAATTTCTGTTTTTGGGTAACGAAGGCCGATATATTAAATTACATAAATTGCAAGTTAACAAAATGAAGAAGTACGCTGCAGAGGTATTAAAGGAGTTTCGTGTTGACTGTACGATTGAAAACTACATGTACGAGTTGCCGCTATCTACGCAGAAGATGATTGAAATCGCCAGAGCTATTGTGAGCCTTAGATTGGATCACGGAGACAGCGCCGAATTAGTGATTATTCTGGATGAGCCGACCGCGCCCCTGACTATTGAGGAGCGTCAGGAACTGTTCAAACAAATTATTAATATGAAAAGCAGAGTTTCGTTTATTTTCGTTTCGCACATCATGCATGAGGTAATGGAATTCACGGATAGGATTCACGTTTTAAGAGATGGCAAAGTAGTGGCCAGTTTCGACATGTCGAAAGAGAAAATATCGGAAGAGGCTCTCTTTAAGGTTATCGTCGGCAAGGATTCTGCGAGTTTTGCAAGGGAGAAGGAATCTAAACCGGCAGTTGGCGGTGATGTGGTGCTGGAGGCCGCCAAACTGACAAAAACCGGCTCTTATTACGACATCTCTTTTTCCCTTCACAAAGGTGAATGCATCGGCATTTTTGGGCCGGCTGGTTCAGGAAAAAGCGAGATTTTGCGCACTATCGCCGGTCTGCTGCATTTTGACAGCGGTGAGCTGATAATAAAAGGCAAGAAGGCTAGAATGAAAGAGCCCCCTCATGTCAGGCTAACCAGGGGGATCGGCTATTTCTCCGGCGAAACTGGCAAGGAGCTGTTTTTAAACTGGTCCATCGCCAAAAATGTCACTATTCTCAACATCAAAAAGGTACTGCTGAGGATTAGCCGCACCATCAGTTTTAAAGCTGAAAAGCGAATGGCTGAAGAAATTAGTAAGAATTTAAGGATTAAAGCGCCAAGTGTCCAATCTGAATGTTATTCTCTCAGCGGGGGCAATAAACAGAAGGTATCGGTTGGGAAGTGGTTTGAAAAGAACCCTGATCTCTTTTTAATGGAGGGCCCGACCATCGGGATTGATGTCGGGGCCAGGGAGGATATCTACGAGGCCACGCTGAAGATGAAGCAGCGCGGTATATCCATGATCCTGGTCAGTGATGATCCGAAAGAATACTCTTTTCTATGCGATAAAATTATTTATGTTAAAAACGGCAGGATTAATAGTGTCCTGAATATTGAAGACTTTAACGAGGTGATATCGATATGAAAAACCAGGTTGGAAAACAAGTTATCTCGTCTGTATTACATGTGCTTAGGACATATCCTGTTATAGTGATTCTCTTGGTTTTTTCTGTGGCGTTTTCCGTGCTCTACCCGGACAGGTTCTTGACGCCGCTGAATTTTTCTGCGATGATGAGACAGTTTGTGACGCTGATGCTCTTTGCGGCAGGTCCCTCGATAGTTATGACAACGGGCTCCCTTGACTTGTCATTTGTGGGGATATGGATGCTTGGAGGGATATTAGTGTGGCTCCTTTTCCCGTTTATAGGGCTAAGCGCTATTTTGGCAATCCCTCTCCTGGGTCTTCTTACCGGTTTCATAATTGGTATTATACAGGCAAAGGCAAAAATACCTTCGTTCATACTTACACTTAGCCTATTGATCACCTATTGGGGCCTGACAGCCATACTCTCCGGGGGCTACCCGAGAACGGTGAGGGGGTATGGGTTCCTTACGGCTAATTTAATACCTGGAATTCCTACCACAATCCTCTGGACTATCCCTATCTTGGCTGCCGCTATTTTTCTAATGAAGTGTACCGTATTGGGTACTTATTTCTATGCCATCGGCTCCAACGAAGAGGGAGCCCATCTTGCCGGCATAAATGTTAACAAGTATAAAATTATGGCTTTTACCATTAGCGGACTATTTACCGGAATCGGTTCGGTAATATTATTCCAGCATCTGGGCGGGGCGGTGCCGGTTGAACTTAACTTAAACACTATGAACTGGCCTCTTGTAGCGATCATTCTAGGCGGCACTCCGCTAATGGGGGGAAGCGGCGGCCCACAAAGAACGATATTGGGTGCTGTAACACTGACAGTGCTTGTTCGCGGATTAAATATAGCAATGTTGAGACCCGAGGTTATACAACTTCTGATGGGTCTGATGCTAATTGTCTCCATAATTGTGGGCTTTAGAAGCATAAATAAAGGAGGGGTGGAAGTAACATGATTAAAGACGCATCCGGCAGTAAATACAATCTTCCGCGGGAGTGGGTCGGGAAGAATATTACGTTAATTATGCCCGTAACGGTGATTCTGGTCGTGATTGGCGTCTTTCAGGTGTTTAATCCTTTCTTTCTTCAGTATCATGGGATTGTTTCCCTATTATATGCTATGTCCTATTTCCTTATTGCGGCCTGTGGGTTAACATTTGTAATCATGATGGGATCTTTTGACTTTTCTGTGGTGAGCGTACTGAAGTTGTCAGCTCTATTGTGTGTGGTATATATTGACAAGATCGGTCTTTGGGTGGTGCCCCTGGCTCTGCTTGTTAGTATGTTATTTGGATTTATTAACGGACTGATTTTTACTAAATTGAAGGTGCCGTCCTTTCTGGCCACATTGGGGGTCTCCATTGTCATTGAAGGTATTGCGCTGTACATTTCTAAAGGGTTTTTACGCATGATGGAAAATAATATCTTTAGGAGCCTTTCGGTAACTTTTATCGGCGGCCTGCCCTCCATATTCTACTTGGCAATGGCGATAGTAATCGCAAGCACCCTGACAGCAGTCATAACACCTTTTGGAAGGCGTATTTACGCTATCGGGGGGAACCCGGCCGCCGCAGCTCATTCCGGTATTAACGTGAACAGGAATAGGATCTGTGTGTTTATGCTTTCCAGTTTTTTAGCTGGTGTAGCCGGTATTCTTTATATGGCTCAACTGGGCGGCGGGTCCATGGCAATTGGCGCCGACATGGCTATACCTCTTTTAGCCAGCGTAGTGGCCGGAGGCACAGCTTTGTCAGGTGGCGTAGGCGGCCCTCATAGAACTATACTGGGGGTGATTATTATTACCTGGATGCAAACCGGTATGCTAATGCTTGGAATGGGTCAAGGTATCCAGGTTGTTGTTTTTGGTGTTATTGCCATCATTATGAGTATTGTAACCATAGATAGAAAAAGAGTCAAAATCATTAAGTAGCAGGTATCCCTAAAGATTTAGCGCACTTGAGGGTTCTTGGCCGCAACCGCTTGAATTGGTTAGGGAAACAATTCAAACGGCGTGCAAAAAAAAGCATGAAAAGGGGGTGTTGCTTACCAACAAACTGTAACCGTTTGTGCCGATGGAGTTTAAAAAGGGTCTGAAAGGTAGTAAATTAGTTGAAGGAGGTTTGAAGATGAGGAAGAAGTTATTCAGGTTATTAGTTGTAATGCTGGTTGCAGTATCCATGATTGCGTCTATCGCGCTTACCGGCTGCAATCAAAAGGAACAAGCCGAAGTAGAGAAACCGGCAGATGAAAAAGCTGAAGTTAAAAAACCGGCAGATGAGAAAGTTGATTTTAAAAACCTGGTAGTGCCTGCTGATGAAGCCGGCAGGGAAGAACTGCGGAAAAAGCTGGCCCAGCAGTATAAGAATGCTGAGCCCGGGGAGAACTTCCTGGTAGGGCATATAACATTCCATTTGGAGCAAGAATACGCCATGATGGTATACCAAGCCAACAAGCAAGCCGCTGAGCAGCTCGGCCTGAAGTTCATGGGTTCTGTGGCCAAATCTGATGCGGAATGGATCGAGATTACCGAAAGTATGATTGCCGCCGGAGCCAAGGCGATCACCATGAACTGTCCATCGATCGCGGCATTGCCCGAGATTGTCAAGCTGGCGGAAGAAAACAATGTATTCATTGCCACACACTTTGGCTACACCGGAGATCTATTCCCGGGAGATTTGGGGCCGCGGTGGGTTATAGACAACACTCCCCTTTCGGATGAGCAGACCTATTTACCACTGATGTTGCTGATGGAGAAGATGAAGCAGGATGGTAAGACAAAGTTGTTGCACCATCAGGCAAGTAAAGTGGCGGCAACCGTTTCTACGGTGTATATCAACCTAGGTGTCTTCCAGGCGTGGAAGAACTATCCTGAAATTAAGTTACTTGGACATCAATACGGAGAATGGGGCTTTGAAGGAGGGCGCGCCGCCGCCGATGCTTCTTTGGCGGTCAGCACCGATTACGAAGGTTTCTGGGGCGCCAATGATTCCCAGACTACAGGTGCGTTAAAAGCTCTGCAAGATCGCGGACTAAAAATTGGACCATATACGGCTTCCAGGGATATGGAGATGACAACGGCCGAGGAAATCCTAAAAGGCAACTTCCTTGTAACCTCAGGATTCGCTATCCCCTACTTTGGCGGGAGAATAGTCTCCATGCTGTACGACATGGCTGTCGGGGCATGGTACCCGCTGCCCGACGAGATGATTCAGGCGGGCCGCTTGGATCTGTATGGTGATGAAAAGCTCATGGGACTGGCTAAGGCTGCGGGGATTGATAATCATCCCAGCTTTAATGTCGGGCCGACTAAGGAGAACCTGGAGCAGATTCTGAGGCAGATGAAGAAGGAGAATCCGAAATACCCCTACGATTTCAGACTGATATCTATGTCAAAAGCCAAAGAGCTTGGCCTTAAGTATGACCGCCATGCCGGCGGCGGAACTGTGCTGGGGCAGCACGACTACTACTTCCCGGCGAGGCTGAAAAAGTTCGGGAGCATTGAAGCTCTGAGGGCACATGTTGCCGCTCTGCATAAGTATTTTCTTGATTTCAGCTGGGCTGACACATGGGCAGAGGCAGCGGAATACGCCAAGAAGTTCCCGCCTGAACTGAAACTTGACCCGTCCTGGGAATAAAGCAAACCGTTTAATCGGCATGTTTTAAATCACTGTTTTTTGGATGAGCGCCACCTCCCCTTCCCTCTTAAAAGGAGGGAGGGGGGAGTGAAGCTAGAGTCTGAGTAAAAGTAGTATACTTCAACAATCAAATTATGGGAGGGGAAATAATATGGCGAGAAATGTTGTGATTACCGGAGCAGCCAGCGGCATTGGCAAGGCTGCGGTAAAGGCGTTTTTGGATCAGGGCGACAGGGTGTTCATGACCGATTGGAAGGAAGGCAACTTAAAAGCCGCCTTTGAGGAACTTTCAAAATTTGCAAAACAGGGAATGCTTTTCGAAAAGGCTGCAAATGTGGCCTGCTGGGATGATGTTGTCGGTATTGAAAAGCTTGTCGGGGAACATGGCGGCTGTGATGTGCTTGTAAATAGCGCAGGCGTTTTCAGAGTGGGACTTTTGCATAATGCACCGATGGAAGATTACGATTTTCAGTTTGACATAAATGTACGCGGTATTTTCAATACCGGCAAGGCGCTCATTCCGCACATGCTGGATAAGAAAAAAGGCGCGGTTATCAACGTATCGTCGGTTTCCGGCATGGGTGGAGACTATAATATGTCGCTTTACTGCGCTACAAAAGGAGCTGTTATTGCACTTTCCAGAGCCATGGCAATGGATTATTCAGTTAAAGGAGTACGCGTAAATATAGTATCGCCCTCTGCAGTAAAAACTCCAATGTTTCTGGATGGCTGCACTGAAGACGTTTTGGAGAGCTTCAGGAAAAACATGCCCAACCGTAGACTTTGCGAGCCCGAGTGGTGCGCAAACGTCATCGTATATCTGGCATCGGACAACGCCGAACACCTCTGTGGAGTAAACATTCCAGTGGATGGCGGGCTTACCGCATGGAACGGTCAACCTAACCAGGAGAAATGATGGAAGCAGATATTACAATCAGAAAACAATCTGGATCTGGATGGCAATCTGCTTTTTACGATTAATAGAGGTACAAGAGAAGCAGTCTATACAACTGTTCTTCGGGCGACTGCTGTAAAAAAGAGAGGAAATTGAGCAATCTTTGCGGGTGTAAATAGAAACTAGCCACCGTACACTCAGTAGCTGTTATAACGCATACCGATAAAATTATTTGTAACGGCTACCGATATATTTGTCATGTGAGCATTAAATAGAGAGTCGATTTATGATTTTGCAGCATCAATTGTCCATTATCCCATCTAATGTCATCAAATAACAACTTCTTGAATTCCTCGACTCCTCCAAAAAAGGTCACATAACATTATATAGACAGCAGGCAGGGAAATATTTGCATAAAACCGTCACATCTTCGCAAACTATAATATCGGTAATCTCGTAGAATAATGACGGCGTTACCATGGAAACGAGAAGCGGAAGGTTTGTGGAGGATAGTATGGTAGCTGGAGATACAAAAAAAATAATAGTAATCAAGAATATTTCTTCAAGTCTGATTGAGGAAGTCATACTGATTTTAAAAAACGAGCCGGACATTCTAAGGCGCCATGAACTTGAAAAGCCGGTGCAGAGTAAACCAAATGTAAGAGATGATTTTATTTTGAAGGAAGCGGAAAGTATTATAAACCGCTACATAAAAGAAAATGGGTTAGGTATAATCCAAAACAGGAATTGCAGGAGCAGCCGGAAAATTCCCCAAATCGATATTCCCGCAAATGTAATCATAAACATCCTGCTTACGGCTGCAATAGTATTTTTGATGTGGGCGGTTGTAAAGTTTTTTTGATGCTTGCACTATATTTTTTGTTGTGATAGAATTATTTTTCGGAATCCTTGCTCTGTACCCTAGTTACAGAGCCGTTTAGTCCAGAAGGAGGTGAAAGTCGAATGATGAACAAGTATGAATCCATATTTATCATTAATCCCGACGTAGGCGAAGAAAATATACAGGCGCTTGTTGTGAAGTTTAAGAGTCTGCTTGAAACTTCAGCACAGTTGGAAAGCCTTGATGAATGGGGAAAGAGGAAGCTTGCCTATACGATTGCCGATAAAAACGAGGGTTATTATGTCTTTGCCAATTTCAGTGCAGAGCCTGCATTTCCGCGTGAACTCGAAAGAATTTACAAGATCACGGACGGTGTAATCAAGTATATGATAATTAAGAAAGAAAAGTAAGGTGGATGTATGAATAAGGTTATATTAATGGGTAGATTGACAAAAGACCCTGAAATTAGGTATACCGCTACCAACAATACAGCAAAGTGCAACTTCTCTTTGGCCGTGGATAGAAGGTTTACCAAGCAGGGGGAGGAAAAACAAGCTGATTTTTTCAATATTGTTGCATGGGAAAAGCAGGCTGAATTTTGCAGCAAGTATTTCACCAAAGGATTAAAGGTGGTAGTGGTAGGGAGGCTCCAAAACAGGTCATGGGATGACAATGAGGGCAAAAAGCGGTACATTACGGAAGTTGTAGCGGAGGAATGCTATTTTGCCGAGAGCCGCAGGAATGAGGGCGCAACATCATTCAGACCTGCAGAACCTGTCGGGGCTGCTTCGTCTTCATCAGGCGGACAGCAGGATAGCGGGTTCTACCAAATGGATGACGATGATGAACTGCCATTTTGACAGCCTTGGAATGTAGTATGATTCAAAAATAAGTTGCAGGAAAGTTTTTGGAAGTAGAAGTGCTTGCATTTTGTGCAGCAATGAGTATCGAGATATTGAAAGGAGGCGTGTATTAAATGCCAGGCGGAAGAAGAGATAATAAAGGCGGTAACCGGGACTCGTATGATAAGGGCGAAGGAAGAGGCGGTATGAGAATGAGAAGGGCAAAAAGAAAAGTTTGCTCCTTCTGCGCAGACAAGGTTACTGATATAGATTATAAGGAAGTTGCAAAAATTAGAAAATTTGTTTCTGAAAGAGGCAAAATACTTCCCAGAAGGATTTCCGGCAACTGCGCCAAGCATCAGCGCCAGCTGACTGTGGCGATCAAGAGAGCCAGAGTCGTTGCACTACTGCCATATACGGCTGAGTAGGCGGAAGCAGGATTGCCATAACCAAAGTACTACAACTAAATATATTAAAGTATAGGAATTTATAAATCTCCTAAAAAATTCCTATACTGGGGTTTGGAAAGGGGACTCCCCTTTCCCGGTTTA
>CAYGHY010000040.1:0-16945 GCA_964349435.1 uncultured Oscillospiraceae bacterium | reverse complement strand
AATTAATATTATGGGGGAATGAGATCATGATGTTGCTTTTTATTTGTACTGCGGTCGGAATTCTGTTCGGTTTGTTCTGGTGTGCACAGCTAATATTTTTTATGCTGCATCTAAAGTGGACGAATCACATGATTCAATCCGGGGAGGAAGATAAAGAGGTAGGTGTCAGTATTATTCACCCCATTAAGGATCTGGACTTTGAACTGGATAAAAACCTTGAGTCCTGGTTCATACAAAATTATGAGGGACCGGTGCAGCACATATTCAGTTTCCAATTACCTGATGATCCGGCTATCCCGGTTGTAAAGGCAATGATGGAGCAATATCCTGCTTTGGACTGTAAAATTATTGTAAACCCTGTAATGGTGGGTTTAAATGGGAAAAGCTCTAATATGGTAAACGGAATGCGTCAGGCAAAATATGATATTGTCCTGTTCGGAGATAGTGATGTCAGAATACAGCAGGATTTTATCGTCAAAATGGTGAGACCCCTCAGAGATGAAAAGGTCGGTATTACTACCTGTGGGCAGATCAACATAGGTGGGCGGGATTTCTGGACCCGGTTCTTTACCTTTTCGCAAAACAGTGAAACGGATTTTATATGGGCTTTTTTAACAAAGATTGGCATAGATGTAGGCGCCACCGGCGCGGCCTTTGCCATGAGGAAACAGCTGCTGAAGGACATTGGTGGTCTGGAGGCCTTCGGCGGATCACTTTTGGAGGACCTCCATCTTGGCAACACTCTTTATAAAATGGGTTTCAAGCTCATGCTCGGACCGTTCATTGAATGTCACGTCCAGAAGCTGGAGAGGGAAAAGTCTTTCAATTATGCAAGACGTATTGCAGTCGGTATAAAGGCGCATATTGCAATAGAGCTTCCATCCTTCGTACTGATGATGTTTTGGTATTGGATGATATTAATTCTTGGACTTGCTTTCAGGAATATACATGTCATTAATCTGTCTTTTATCTTTATAGGAATGAGGGTTATACATGGCATGCTAATGAGGCTGGTAACCAAAAACAAAATCATGGCAGCAGACATTATAACGCCGTTGTTCTTTGACCTGTTTGCAACCTTTTATCTGCTGTTCTCATTTCGAAACCCTTATGTTTCCTGGAGGGGAATAAAATATGAGGTGAAAAAGGGCGGCTTCATTGAAGAGTCCGTATACGAAGCTGAGTTGCTTGAGGAAGAGGAAGCCGAAAGCTGAGCAGCAATCAAAGCTCCTTTTTATATATTCTGTAGGTTTTATAATGTGTTGCGCCGGTACCTTCTATGTCGGCCCTCATTCTGAGATTGGTCTCGCCGATAGTGGAGCCCTCCCCCCAGGTCATACCTTTGAGAATACTGTTATTAAAGACAGTGTTATAGATTGCAAAAGACACACCCTTACCCCTGAATTCAGGCACAACAAACATGACAAACATTCTTGCGCTTTTTATTTTTCGCTTGTACCAGAGGAATTTGATGGCGGCCAGCGGCGTAATCCTGCCGTTAAGGTGAATTAACACTTGGTTGTAATCCGGTATGGCAATCCCAAAACCTATGGGTTCATCACCATGGCGGGCAATAGGTATGAGAGTCGGGTCTGCCAGTTCTACAAGTTTTTTTGCTGTTTCGCGTAACTCTTCAAGAGTAGGAGGTACTAGATCGGGCCATTCCTCAGGCATAGATAGATCCATCACGCGCTTGAGCCCCCTGATTTCATTTTCCAGATCATTGATGTTCAGTGTGTCTACTCTGAAATTGTAACGTTTTTTGGCATATTCTATTACTTTTGTGGGATCTTTTTTAAATAAAATTTCCGTGTCCAGGTAATAGGCAAATACATCGTAATCTTTTACAAAGCCGTACTTCTCTATTAAGTCTGCATAATATGAAGGATTGTATGAATTCATAATGACAGGAGGCCTGTCAAAGCAGTTTATAAGCAAACCTTTGTTCTCATCTCCGTCAGCACCGGTTACAGCAACGGGCCCGCATACGAAATCCGCACCGTTTTGCTCCGACCAGTTGAAAGTAGCATCGAAAAGCAGCTTTGCTGCCTCATAGTCATTAATGCACTCGAACATCGAAAAAAAGGCCATATTCATGTTTTTTTTCTGATTGAGGTTTGTGTCGATACCGGCATAAATTCTTCCAACCGGCTCTCCATTCTTCAAAACCAAAAAAAGCTCGCGTTTTATTTTTTGAAGAGTGGGGTTTTTGACCGGATCCAGGGAAGTCTTTATGTCATTTAGGAGTGGAGGCACCCAGCATTTGTCACCCTTATATATTTTCCACGGCAAATTCAGAAACTGCTTCATTTCAGCTCTGGAAACAACCGTCCTTGCTTCAAGTTTCATATAAACCTCCGTATTGACGCCGTTGCTTTTTTATTATATCATACCACAGCTTGAGCTAATATTGACTATGGCAAAAAAAGCTGTTATTGTAGACTCATAATTCAGTTTAATGTTTTAGAGTATTAAAGCACGGTTAGGAGTGAACCTTGTATGAATTCCAAAATACAGGATCAGTGGATCGATGGGTTATTTGATGCGATTCTGCTTTTAGAAAACACCGAAGAGTGCTATAATTTTTTCGAGGATATCTGCACAGTTTCGGAGATAAAAGCAATGGCCCAAAGACTGGTAGTGGCAAAAATGCTGAAAGCAAGGTATACTTATGTGGATATAAGTGAAAAAACAGGCGCCAGCACAGCCACCATAAGCAGGGTCAACAGATGCCTCAATTATGGCGCCGACGGCTATAGAGCCGTTCTGGAAAAGCTTGAAAATAAAGGGAGATAGAGGATATTTATGTTTAGAGACTTGCTGGAGAAAATCATAGGCTCTTATAGTGAAAGAGAGTTAAAAAGAATCATGCCCATCGTGGATGAAATAGAAGAAATGGAGCCTGAGTTCCAAGTGCTGACAGATGAACAACTGAAAGCAAAAACACCTGAATTCAGGAAGAGGCTGGAAGAGGGCGAGACCCTTGACGACATATTGCCCGAAGCCTTTGCATCAGTCAGGGAAGCCTCTGTAAGAGTGCTTGGAATGAGGCACTTTCGTGTGCAATTAATCGGAGGCGTTGTTCTTCACCAGGGAAGGATTTCCGAGATGAAAACCGGCGAAGGTAAAACCCTTGTGGCCACGCTGGCTGTCTATCTTAACGCACTTGAAGGAAAAGGCGTTCATGTTGTTACGGTCAATGACTATCTGGCGAAGCGCGACAGCGAATGGATGGGTAAAATATACAACTTTCTTGGCTTGAGTGTCGGGCTGATTGTTCACGGCCTGGACAATGAGCAAAGAAGAAAAGCTTACAATAGCGACATTACCTATGGTACGAACAATGAATTCGGATTTGACTACCTTAGGGACAACATGGTTATTTATAAAAATGATATGGTGCAGCGTGGACTGCATTATGCCATAGTTGACGAGGTGGATAGCATACTGATAGACGAGGCCAGAACTCCACTTATTATTTCCGGTGCCGGCGATAAGTCTACTGACCTTTACAAGAGAGCAAATAACTTTGCTTCAAGGCTAAAGATCAAGGTTTATACCCAGACTGACGACAAACAACAGGATGAGGATGTAGATGCCGATTATATAGTTGATGAAAAGGCTCATTCGGCGGCTCTCACTGCGAGAGGCGTTTCCAAGGCGGAGCAGTATTTTGGGATTGATAACCTTTCCGATCCGGATAATATGACAATTTCCCATCATATCAACCAGGCAATTAAAGCACGGGGCCTTATGAAAATTGATAGGGACTATGTGGTAAAGGATGGCGAAGTCATCATCGTTGACGAATTCACCGGCCGTCTGATGTACGGCAGAAGGTACAGCGACGGTCTGCACCAGGCAATAGAAGCCAAGGAGAACGTAAGGGTAGAAAGAGAGAGCAAGACGCTTGCTACGATCACCTTCCAGAACTACTTCAGAATGTACAAAAAACTTGCCGGTATGACCGGTACGGCTCTGACAGAGGAGCAGGAGTTCCAGACCATCTATAAGCTGGATGTAATCGCTATACCGACCAATATGCCCATGATCAGAACAGATAATCCGGATTGTGTATACAAAAATGAAATTGGCAAATTCCTTGCAGTAATAGAGGAAATTGTTAATCTTCATAAAAAAGGCCAGCCGGTGCTGATCGGTACAATTTCTATAGAGAAGTCGGAATTTCTGAGCAACATGCTTAAAAAGCGCGGCGTTCAGCATCAGGTGTTGAATGCCAAGTTCCATGAGAAGGAAGCGGAAATTATTGCGCAGGCAGGTAAGCCCGGTGCGGTGACAATAGCCACCAACATGGCAGGTCGCGGTACGGATATAGTCCTTGGCGGTAATGCCGAGTACATGGCGAAGCAGGAGCTTAGGAAGCAGGGCTATTCAGAGGAGCTGATAAGTGAAGCTACAAGCTATTACGATACTGACATGGAGGAAATCCTGAAAGCGAGAATCGTTTTTAAGCAGCAGCATGATGAACTAAGAAAGATGATTAGCACCGAAAGGGAAAAAGTGGTTAAGTCAGGTGGCCTCCATATCATAGGTACCGAGCGCCATGAGTCAAGACGTATCGACAACCAGCTGAGAGGGCGTTCCGGACGTCAGGGCGACCCGGGATCCTCCCGTTTCTATATTTCACTGGAAGATGATTTAATGAGATTGTTCGGCTCGGAAAGGCTGACCAGTATTGTCAATACACTTGGCCTTGAAGATGACCAGCCAATAGAGCACAGAATGCTTTCAAATGCAATTGAAGGCGCACAGCGCAGGGTCGAAGGGAAGAATTTTGATATCAGAAAGCATGTCCTCCAATATGATGATGTTATGAACAAACAAAGAGAAGTTATCTATGCACAGCGCAAGCAGGTGCTCAATGGCGAGAGTCTTAAGGATTCCTTTTTGAAAATGCTTGAAGGCACTGTGGATGGCATTATTGCAACTTACTGCGGCGAAAGCTCCCATCCTGATCTATGGGATTGGGAAGGCATGGCCGCCCGTGCAGAGAGTCTTTTCATGCCCAAGAATGCACTTAAAATTTCAAGGGCGGAGATGGAGAAATTTACAAAGCAAGATCTCCGTGAAAAACTTCTGATTGACGCTGTTCAGGCATATGAGGCCAAGGAGGCGGAGCATGGCTCAGAACTGATGAGAGAACTTGAGCGAATCATACTGCTTCGTGTCGTTGATGAAAAATGGATGGACAATATCGATGCCATGGATCAGCTGCGCTCAGGTATTGGCATGAGAGCCTACGGACAGCGTGATCCGGTAATAGAGTACAAATTTGAAGGCTTTGAGATGTTTGAGGAAATGATTAAGAACATCCAGCAGGATTCTGTCAAAATGATTCTTCATGTGCGTATAGATCGCGAACATGGTGCGCCTAAAAGAGAGAAGGTTGCCGAGCCGCTTGCTGCAAGCCATGGTGACGATGGAGCCAAAAAACCTGTCACACGCAGCAGCGACAAAGTTGGGAGAAATGACCCCTGTCCCTGCGGCAGCGGAAAGAAGTACAAGAAGTGCCACGGCGCCGAATAGGAATGACGCTTTCGGGGTTAGAGTGACAAGCGGCGGATTGATAAGGATGTGATACTTGCGATGAACTACGATGAAGCGATAGAATATATACACGGGACATTGAAATTCGGGAGCAAGTTGGGATTGCACAATATTGGCACACTGTTGAAGCTAATTGGCAACCCGCATAAAAAATTGAAATTTGTACATATAGCCGGCACCAACGGCAAAGGTTCTACAACGGCTTTCATAAGCAGTATACTTATGGAAGCTGGTTACAGGACAGGCATATATACTTCCCCCTATATCCAGCGCTTTACTGAAAGGATAAGAATTGGCAATGACGAAATAAGCAGGGAAGAGCTGGCTGATATAACGTCTTTTGTCAAGACCGGAGTAAGTGAAATGTTGGACATGGGAGAAAACCATCCTACGGAGTTTGAACTGGTTACGGCTATTGCACTTGAGTACTATTGCCGGAAGGGCTGCGATATAGTAGTACTGGAGGTAGGCCTTGGAGGCAGGCTGGATTCAACCAACATTATTGACACGCCTGAGTTGGCAGTCATTACTACTATAAGCTATGACCATATGGACAGGCTTGGGAATACACTGCAGGAGATTGCCTTTGAAAAAGCCGGTATCATCAAGCCGGGAGGAGATGTTGTCTTATACAGGCAAGGCAGGGAAGTGGAACAGGTTTTTGAAAAAGCGTGCGATGAAAGAGGAGCCGATCTGTACAAGACTGATTTTTCCAACCTGGTTTTGCATGAGTTCAGTACTGAGGGGCAGGTATTTAGCTGCAGCGGCTATGATAGATTAAAGATTGGGCTGCTGGGGAGACATCAGGTCAATAATGCGGTTGTTGCCGTAAAAGCGGCTGAGCTTCTGTCAGGCAAAGGATACAAGATAACCGAGGATGCTTTGAGAAGAGGTCTTTGGAATACAAAATGGCCAGGCAGGCTGGAGGTTCTTAATAGAAATCCGATAGTAATCATTGACGGCGCACATAACACGGAGGGCGCAAGTGTGCTTAGAAAGGCTTTGGATGAATACTTTCCGGGAAGGCCTGTGACATTTATAATGGGTGTGCTCAGTGATAAAGACTATATGACCATGATGAAGATTGTGCTGCCCGGCTGCAAAAGATTAATTGCAGTTACTACAGACAGCGCAAAGGCGCTTCCTGCGGTCACATTGGCAAAAATGGCGGGTAACTATTGTAAAAATGTGCAAATTAGTGATACAATTGAAGGTGCCGTGAGAACATGCTTGGATACTGCTTCATCGGAAGAAATCATATGCGCTTTCGGGTCGTTGTATTATATTGGCGCAGTGAGGAGAGTTTTCGGATATTAAATTTGGGGGTGAGGTTATTTCATGGATCTGAAGGCGGAAATGCAAAACTTCAAAGCTATCAACTTGGAAGAAATTGTTCGGGATGATACGCATATACCCGACAAAATCCGAAACTCGATTTTTCTGTACAATAAGGCCATCGAAAGCCTCCGGTCAGGTAGTGAGGATATTGCCGCTATTGAGCTAAAAAAAGCTATCTCCATGAATCCCCAATTTTATGAAGCTATGAATCTGTTGGGAGTTTGCTACGGCTATTCGGGGGATAAGGAAAAAGCCGCTGAAGTATTCAATAAGGTTATGGAGGCTGAATCCAACAGTATCATGGCTATGGAATATATGCAGCAGTTTGGCTTGATTGAATCCATGCAGCCTCGGAAAAACCGGCAGGTAAAGCAACCTGTCCAGCAGCCCGGTGAACCGCTCAAGAGGATAAGAGCTACCAAACAAACCATATTATCGAATATTCAAGTAAAAACGAAGACAATAATCAAGGCTTCAATTATTGGAGCCGGTTTTGTTGCGGGGTTTTTACTTTCTGCGATCCTGTTTGCATCTTTGCCGCAGAAGGAGGCTAAGTCATTAACTCCGCCACAAAGTAAGACAGAGCCCTCTAACAGCGAAATAAAAGCTGAGTATGAGGCTAAGTATGCGGAGCTGGAGCGAAAATACGGTTTACTGCAGCAGGACAAGGAAAATGCAGTGCAGCTGGCGGATTATTATAAGGCGACTTTAAAGCTTAACGAAATAGATATACTGTTCAGGGACAAAAAATATGAGGATGCTGCGGACATGCTGCTTCTCATGAAGACGATAGAATTCAAAGATGCTGAGAAGGATAAATTTAATGAGCTGTACAACTCTGTCATGCCACTGGCTGCCAAAGTTGTATATGACCAGGGCTACAAACTGTATAATTCGAGGAAGTATCAGGATTCATTGAAGAAACTCGAAATGGTACAGGTGTACTATCCGGAATTCAATAGAATAGATGCTGTTCTATACTATATGGGTCGCAGCTGCCAGATGCTGCAGGACTCCAGAAGCGCACTGGCTCTGTTTCAGAAGCTTGTGGAGGGATATCCGAAGACTACATATGCAAGAAGCGCAAAGGCAAGAATAAATGAAATCATACAAATTCCTTGATAAGAATACACTTCTCGTACATAAAAGGGCTTTTGAAATAACTCTGAAATATTTATGCTTTCATTTTCATGTCATCTGTATTATGATTATTGAAATAATTTTTTTATGCGGACTTATGCTTGGGGGTATAACAAAATGTATTATATAAGCACGCGAGGGGGACTGAACCGTATCAAGTCGGCGGAGGCCATAAAGTGCGGACTGGCGCCGGATGGAGGCCTCTTTGTACCGGAGACGGACATAAAGCTTGCACCGGAGGAAATATACTCTTTGGCAGCAATGAATTACAGTGAGAGAGCTGTATTTATACTGGGACGTTATCTGGATGACTATTCCCGTGAAGAACTGACGGAGTGCGTCAACGGTGCATATGGCAATGGTAAATTTGACGGGGATAATGTAGCGCCTGTTAAAAAGCTGAATGGCAATGCATATATACTCGAGCTGTGGCATGGACCGACCTGCGCATTTAAAGATGTTGCACTGCAGATTCTGCCCCGCCTTCTGGTAGAGGCGCTACAAAAGACCGGTGAGAACGCAGAGACGGTAATACTCGTCGCCACTTCCGGCGATACCGGCAAGGCTGCTTTAGAAGGCTTCAAGGACGTGAAGGGCACCTGGATCGTTGTGTTCTATCCGGAGGATGGTGTCAGCCAGGTGCAAAAAATGCAAATGGTGACACAGGAAGGTGGAAATGTCTGCACTATCGCTGTCAAAGGTAATTTCGATGATGCGCAAAATGGAGTAAAGGCCATTTTATCCGACACAGCTTTAAGGGAGGGCATGCTCAGTGAAGGTTTTAAATTCTCCTCAGCCAATTCTATTAATTGGGGCAGACTGGTGCCGCAGATTGTTTACTATTTTTCTGCCTATGCCGACCTGATGGCCGCAGGAGAAATCGCTGCAGGAGAAAAGGTCAATTTCGCAGTGCCTACAGGTAATTTTGGAAATATACTCGCCGCATGGTATGCCCGTGAAATGGGTCTCCCGATTCATAAGCTCATATGTGCGTCTAATGGTAATAATGTATTGACAGATTTTATTAATACAGGTGTATATAACAGGGATAGAGAATTTAAAAAGACCATTTCCCCTTCGATGGATATACTAATTTCTAGCAACCTCGAAAGACTTCTTTACGAATTGACAGGGCATGACGGCCTGCAGGTGGCTGAGTGGATGAACCAGCTTAAGAGGGATGGCAGATATACCGTAAATGACGGTGTAAAACGCAGGATTTCTGAACTGTACTGGGCTTCCTGCACCACGGAAGCCGAGACACTCAAGACAATTAAAGATGTTTATGAGGACTACGGCTATATAGTAGATCCCCATACGGCTGTAGGTATAGATGTCTATGATAAATACGTTATTTCCACCGGTGACATTACGCGAACGGTCATAGTTTCCACAGCCAGCCCTTTCAAATTCAATGAAAGCGTCGCCAGAGCTATATTCGGGGAGGGAGTAACTGCCGGGAAGACCGAATTCGAGCTGCTGGATATGCTTGCTTACAAGTGCGGATTGGAGATACCTGCAAGCCTTGACGGTCTGGAGCACAAAGAAATACTCCATAAGAAGGTCTGTGCCAGGGAAGAAATGAAAGAGGAAGTCAAGAGAGTACTAGGACTTGATAATAAGGTTTAGTATCAGGAACAGCAAAAATATTAGCGGAATCATCAACGCAATGACGATTAGCGCTTTTTTCCCTTTTGACATGTAAAATACAATAAATCTTTTCATATTGAATTCATATTCGGTTACACATCTTCTTATTATCACTGCAGCGAAATAAGGGGTCGTTATATAGGCATTTATGCACCGCTCCTCAAAATGGCAAAGTGGGTTTACATAAATTGTTCCTTGAAATGAAAGTTACCGGCATGGCATAATGACAGGGGATACATCCCGCTTGCAGCCGTGCGGGTAGTTATAAACATGAGGCATGTGTTTAAAGTGAGGGGAATGTCCCCTTTTGAACATGACAGAGGACAGGGGTTGATATTGAGTGAGGAATTTAAAGCTAATGTGGAGAATGCTTGTCGTTCTGCCTATGATTGCATCGCTTGCAGTTACCGCAGGTACTGCCTCAACAGCCGCAGATGCTTCGTTTCAGGTTGCGCGGTTCAACATGAGCTACATTTATTTTGGCGATTCGGGTACGTACACCAGATATGTTGATGATACAAAAGGCTCGCTGCAGGATATTTCGCCAAACTATTTTGACCTGAATAAGGACGGTACTCTTAAGCTGACTATCGCAGTGGATAGGAGCTTTATAGATGCAATGCATAAAAAGGGAATAAAAGTAACCCCTTTCCTGAGCAACCATTGGAACAGGCAGACAGGGATTAATGCGCTGGCCAACAGAGAACAGCTGTCGTCACAGATTGTGGAGGCTATTGCGGAATATAATCTTGATGGTTTGAATGTTGACATAGAAAATGTGACTGAAAATGAGAGGGACAGTTATACAGATTTTGTAAGATTGCTCAGACAGAAGCTGCCGGATAATAAAAGTGTTTCAGTAGCTGTAGCACCTAATCCGTACAATTTAAGTGCAGGTTGGCACGGATCCTATGATTATGCGAAGCTGGCACATTACAGCGACTATCTTATGATTATGGCCTATGATGAACACTATCAGGGCGGAGTGGCAGGTCCTGTGGCAGGATACCCGTTTGTGGAAAGCACCATAAAGGCTGCTCTCAAATATGTGCCTGCAGACAAGATAGTACTTGGAGTTGCCTTTTACGGAAGACTCTGGAGACAAGGCAGCAATTATGGCGGCTACGGCATAAGCAACGATACGGCTGAAGATTTGATTGCCCAATATAGGGGTGCGGTATTTTATGATAAGGCTGCACGTTCACCAAAGGCTACGATCACTATATTGGAAAGCGACATCAAACCAAAGATTTTCGGTATGACACTTGAGGCAGGGAAGTATGACATATGGTATGAAAATGAAGAGTCTATAAAAAGAAAGCTGACGCTTGTGGGGAAATATAACTTAAAAGGTACGGGAAGTTGGAGTTTGGGGCAGGAAACAACAAACACGTGGGACTACTATTCTTTATGGTTGAACAGCAGATATTTTGCCGATGTGCAGGATAGCTGGGCTATACAATCCATCCTTACCGTTTTAAGCAAAGGCTGGATGAACGGTGTATCCAGCTCACAATTTATGCCCGACTCACCGATAACAAGAGCGCAGGCAGCGGCTATTCTGGTCAGGGCGCTGAGTATTGACACGGCTGTTGATAATAGCAGCGGAGCCATGACGCCATTCACTGACATTTTGAACCACTGGGCTCGAGTTGAAATAGAGGCCGCACAAAGGAATGGCATAGTAGTAGGCACAGGTGCGGGTAAATATGAGCCGGATAAGGCACTGACCAGAGAACAAATGGCGGTGCTGCTGGATAGGGTTCTGAAACTGAACTCGCCTGCAGCTACGGCATTTTATGATGTAACACCGGTATTATCACCTTGGTCCTATACTGCGATTAACAGGATTGCATCGGTTGGCATATTGCGGGGCTACCCGGACAGTGGCTTTCATCCGAAGGCATTCATAACCCGTGAACAGATGGCAGAGCTTATGGAAAGATCAGACCGATTCTTGTGAAATTAATAAGGATATATTTTCGTTTTCATATGGACATTGTATACAGAATCCGTTATAATTTTTATGGTAGGCGGTCAGGAAGCTTATAACAGCTTGTTTTTGAGCACAATGGATTTTGAATTTTATAACCATGAAGGATAGGTTAGTCATAAAAATGATTGACTTACTTTATGTGTTTTTTTGTTTATCACTGAACGGTGAAATAAACAGTATACGGAATAATGTGAGGTGAATTGAGTGGTAAAAATGCTAAAAGCATTCAAAGGCGGAGTAAATCCTGGACATCATAAAATGACATCCGAGCTTAGGACTGTTGAGATGCCATTGCCGGCAAAGGTCGTTATTCCAATGCTGCAGCATGTCGGTGCCCCATGTACGCCGGTTGTAAAAAAGGGGGACAGGGTACTCTTGGGTCAAAAAATCGGGCATTCCGATGCATTATTTTCAGCCCAGATTCATTCAAGCGCATCGGGGACGGTGAGCGATGTAAGACCGATGCTTTATCCCGGAGGCTTTGAAGTGATGTGTGTGGAGATAAAGACCGACGGACAGCAGGAGATACATGAAAGTGTTATGCCTCCTACGAGCCTCGATAGGGAAAGCCTTTTGAAAAGCATCAGGGAATCGGGACTGGTCGGACTTGGCGGAGCCGGATTTCCTACTGCTGTAAAGCTTTCTCCGCCACCGGGAAAAAACATTGACATACTGGTGATAAACGGAGCAGAATGTGAGCCATATATAACTTCGGACTACAGGGAAATGATTGAGAATCCGAAGGGTATTCTGGAAGGCACAAAAACGATTATGGAGCTTATCGGTGTCAAAAAAGCATTTATTGGAATTGAGTTAAACAAGCCGGAAGCTATAAAACAAATGAAGCTTCTTACGGAAGGCTTTGAAAATATTCAGGTTGTTCCACTGAGGACAAGGTACCCACAGGGAGGGGAGAAACAGCTAATATATGCAGTAACGGGAAGAAAGGTACCCGTCGGGAAGCTTCCTTCTGATGTTGGCGTTCTGGTGCATAACGTCAATACGGTTTCTTTCATCGCAGGATTTTTAAGTAATGGAATGCCCTTGATAAAAAAGAGAATTACAGTGGAAGGCGGTGCCGTGGCAAAGCCCATGAATGTGGAAGTGCTGATAGGAACATCGCTGAAAGATGTTTTTGAATTCTGCGGCGGATTTAAGGAGGAGCCAAGGAAAGTCATTATGGGTGGACCCATGATGGGCGTGGCGCAGTTTTCGCTGGAGAACACCGTATTGAAACAGACCAATGCCCTTTTGGCACTGACCGCAAAGGAAACGGCAGACGGCCGGGAGAGTACCTGCATCCGCTGCGGAAAATGCGTGGCTGCATGTCCTATGTCGCTGCTTCCACTTTACATTAATTTAAGTGTTATAAACGGGAAAATTGAAGAATCGCTGAAGTTCCATGTCAACGATTGTATGGAATGCGGCAGCTGCTCTTATGTTTGCCCGGCATCGAGGCATCTGGTGCAGTCGATCCGTTATGCGAAAGAGGAGCTGAAAAAAAGAGCAGCGGAGCAGAAAGATGGGGGTAAAAAGTAATGGAATATAATCTTCTTGCGGGTTCATCACCTCATATTAGAAGCAATACCAATGTTCGAAGCCTCATGCGGGATGTTATCATAGCATTGATGCCTGCGGCTGCGGCTTCCATATACTTTTTTGGGCTGCAGGCTGCCTTGCTTATTCTGGTCACCACTCTTTCATGCGTATCGGCGGAATTAATATGGACAAAACTGATAAAGAAAGAAAACACCATAAAGGACATGAGTGCTGTTGTTACGGGCATTCTCCTTGCTTTCAACCTCTCGCCCGCAGTACCGTTATGGGTGGCTGCTGTTGGCGGTATCTTTGCAATAATTATAGTTAAGCAGTTGTTTGGCGGACTGGGACACAATTTTATCAATCCTGCCCTCGCAGCCAGAGCCTTTCTTATGGCTTCCTGGCCTGTGCAGATGACAACCTGGAAGATGCCGGGAGTAGATGCCGTCAGCTCCGCTACGCCGCTGGCTCTGATAAAAAACGGAAGCGGGGCGACGGGACAACTTCCTGAGCTTATGGATCTTTTTATTGGAAATATCGGAGGGAGTATTGGAGAAACCTCCGTATTGGCTTTGCTGATCGGTGCGGCATATTTGCTGGCCAGACGGGTGATCACATTTGAAACCCCTGTTGCCTTCATTGGCGCAGTGGCCCTGATGACCTGGATTTTTGGCGGAGAGAAGCCTTTTACCGGAGATTTCATTTACCATATCCTTGCAGGAGGTTTAATGCTTGGAGCGTTTTTCATGGCAACCGACTACACGACATCACCGGTGACCTTTAAGGGGAGGATAATAATGGGATTTGGCTGCGGTCTGCTGACATCGGTAATAAGGCTGTTTGGGGGATATCCCGAAGGCGTATCCTATTCCATACTGCTGATGAATCTTGTTGTGCCGATGATTGACCGGTATATCATTCCCAAAAGCTTTGGAGGTGTGGTAAAAAATGCGTGATATGGTAAAGCCTACGATTTCCCTGCTTGTCATTAGCTTGGTTACAGCTCTTTGTCTGGCATTTGTAAATGGTGTTACCAAGGATACCATAAAGCAAAGATCCGAAAAGGATGAAGAGATGCAGAGAATGCAGGTTTTGAGTGCAGCCGGAAGCTTCAGGGAGATAGATAGCTGGAGGGACAAGGATGCAAGCGGTATTATCCGGAAAGCATATGCAGCCTATGATGGCGAAAAGCTTGTCGGATATGTCTTCAGCGTTTATCCCAAAGGCTATGCAGGAGAAATAAAGGTAACTGTTGGTATAGACAGCGACAAAAAAATATCGGGCGTTATGATAGGTGATAATAATGAAACGCCCGGATTGGGTTCTAAAGTTACAGAGGAAAAATTCAGAGGTCAATATTCCGGTAAAGATATTGAAAAAGGTTTTATAGTGGTGAAGCGTCCTTCGCAAGCCGATAATGAAATTCAGGCTATCAGCGGCGCAACTATCAGTTCAAAAGCTGTTACAAATGCGGTTAAGGCTTCTGCTGAGCTGAGCAGCAGACTCTTACAGGATGGAGGCGAAGGCAGATGAATCTTTTTAAGGTGTTCAAAAACGGAATAATTGACGAAAATCCAACCTTCCGGCTCGTACTCGGAACATGCCCCACGCTGGCTATAACAACTTCTGCCATCAATGGAATAGGCATGGGACTATCAACAATGGTGGTTCTATTAGGCTCAAACATTGCTATTTCAATGCTTCGCAAATTTATACCGGCAAAGGTAAGGATACCGGCATATGTAACGGTCATAGCAGGTTTTGTGACAATTGTACAAATGCTTTTAAAAGCATATGTTCCTACTCTCGACAAGGCGCTGGGGATATTCATTCCACTTATTGTAGTGAACTGTATAATATTGGCAAGGGCGGAAGCGTTTGCAAATAAGAATAATGTGACTGCCTCAGTAGTAGACGGATTTGGTATGGGAATTGGCTTTACCCTGGCTCTGATTATGATCGGAAGCATCAGGGAAATCCTTGGAAATGGCAGTATTTTTGGCATGGCGCTATTTGGTGAAGCCGCAAGTCCTGCCCTTGTAATGATTCTTCCGCCGGGAGGCTTTCTGGTGTATGGTATTCTGATAGGCGTTGTCAACCGTTTTACCTCTGTCAAGATAAGGCAGCCTTCAGGATGTGCGGGTTGTAATGCCCGTTGTAACGCACATTGCGAGTTGCGGAAAGAGGGGGGTAAATTATCATGATACAAAGTATTATAACAGCATTTTTATCGGCCGTATTTATAGAGAACTTTGTGCTCGTAAAGTTTTTAGGTATTTGTCCCTTCCTTGGCGTGTCAAAAAAGATAAATACTGCTATGGGGATGGGCGTAGCGGTTATTTTTGTAATGGGTGTTTCATCGGCGGCAACATGGACGCTGCAGGAGTTTGTTCTGAAACCGCTTGATTTGGAATATTTGAAGACAATTGGCTTTATTCTGGTTATTGCGGCACTGGTACAGTTAGTTGAAATGATTCTTCTAAAAACCAGCAAACAGCTTTATCAGGCACTGGGAGTGTATCTTCCGCTTATAACTACAAACTGTGCAGTACTTGGCGTAACCCTTATCAATATTCAGAAGGATTTTGATTTTATTAATTCACTGCTATACGGCATTTTTGCGGGCGCAGGTTTCACACTGGCTATTGTGCTCTTTGCAGGAATCCGGGAAAGACTTGAGTTTGCCGACATTCCCGAATCATTGAAAGGATTTTCTATTTCATTGATTTCGGCTGCATTGGTTTCTCTTTCTTTTTTCGGTTTTCAGGGGTTGATCAAATAACGGTGGGGGGGTTGAAACATGAATGATATTGCAATAGCTGCTTTAGTAATCGGAGGACTGGGTGCGATTTTTGGAATAGGCCTTTCCTATGCTTCAAAAGTGTTTGCTATAGAGGTGGATGAAAGAGTAAACTTGATAAGGGAAGCGCTTCCCGGCGCAAATTGCGGAGCCTGCGGTTTTCCCGGCTGTGATGGGTTTGCTGATGCTGTGGCTTCGGGAAAGGCAGAAGTAAACGGCTGCCCCGTAGGAGGCAATCCGGTGGCAGAGCAGTTGGCCGCTATTATGGGAGTAGAATCGGAAGGTGTAAAAAGAACTTCGGCAAGGGTTTTGTGTAATGGACGATGCAGCGTGAGTAAAGAAAAGTACGCATATGAAGGAATTGACGACTGCTTCGCTGCCGCACAGTTATTTAACGGGCATAAAGCATGTTCTTACGGGTGCCTTGGTCATGGGAATTGTGAGAAGGTGTGCCCCTTTGGTGCAATTACTGTAACCGGAGGCGTAGCCAGAGTTATTGAAGACCGTTGCCGGGCTTGTGAAAAATGCATTTCGGCATGCCCTAAAGGACTTATTGAAATGATAGCCAAGGATAAAAAATATTCTGTCCTGTGCAGATCCAAGGATAAGGGAGCGGTTACTAAAAAAAATTGCGAAGTGGGCTGCATTGGCTGCCTGCGCTGCGTGAAAGCGTGCAAATATCAGGCTATAAGCATGGAGGGCACGCTGGCGAAAATCGAATATGACAAGTGCACCAACTGCGGAGAATGTACTCTTGTTTGCCCAACCTTGACAATCAGGGTAATGGATTTCGGTGAATAAGACAGATGGATATAAGATATATTATTAGAGGTTGATTGACAGAGTCAGCTTATAAGGACAATTATGCCTCAAAAACTCAAAAAGGTTTGTTTTAAAATATGTTTTTGAAGAAT
>CAYGHY010000039.1:0-17205 GCA_964349435.1 uncultured Oscillospiraceae bacterium | reverse complement strand
TGTGGAAGACTGGACATATCATGGCACGTTCAGCGGCACGCCACAAGGAGGAATTTCGGGGCATCTTCCGGAAGATCCTTATCTTCTGCCTGGTCGGTGTGGCGCACATTGTGGACGCGAACATCATTGGCACAGGCGCAGGGCTTAGGACAGCGGTCATCTTCTTTTACCTGAGCAACGAGGGGCTATCCATCCTGGAAAACACGGTGTACCTCGGGCTGCCTGTACCGGAGAAGCTCAAGACGATCCTGGCGCAGTTGCAGGACAGCAACGAAGAAACTGAATAACAAACACCATAGGAACCCCCAGTTCGGATGTTTATCCAACTGGGGGTTTTTTGCGATATTTCTTTGTTCAAACAGCTGTACATCTCTATTGGACAGTGAGGACAAGACTCACAGACTTGAGAACAACGCATGACAAATGTACAAAGAGAAAGTTGTGTCATACTCATCATGAAGGTATCGGATATCAAAAGATACGCCCTAACTTACTTGACAGCAGGGTATTCTTGGATAATAATGTAACCGGTATTACATTCTTTGTTTGTGAGGTGTCCCGTGGTGTATCAGGAATGGCTGACCATCAATTACTCCTTGCCCAAAGAACCCTCACGTGTCAGGGTCAGTGTGTGGAGAAAGCTGAAAAAGAGCGGCGCGGTCATCCTGGGCCAATCGGTCTGGTTTTTGCCTATTAATGAAGACAATGAAGTTTTTCTGCAGAAAGTCTCCGATGAGATCATTCAAAGCAATGGCGCGTCCTATGTGATGCGGATGATTCCTCAGGACGACAGCACCTCGCAGCGTATTGTTGATGCCTTTAATCAGGCAAGAAACGAAGAATACAGCGAGCTTCTGGAACAATGCGATAGCCTGCTCCGTGAGCTGGAAAAGGAGTCCGGATGCGGGAAATTCACCTTT
The DNA here is from genome assembly GCA_964349435.1 of uncultured Oscillospiraceae bacterium. Taxonomy (GTDB): domain Bacteria; phylum Bacillota; class Clostridia; order Acetivibrionales; family DTU013; genus CAYGHY01. The sequence continues at coordinate 16,285 of CAYGHY010000039.1, read as the reverse complement.
GCGGAGCTTGAGGAAAATGAAAATGAGTTTCACAAGTTGATCAATTGGTATCAAAAAATCACGGAACGGGATTTCCTCGGAGCCTCCCTACGTTCTTCCGCCGACGAAAAGCTTAAGCAATGCCAGGCGCGGCTGGAGGCGTTCAGCACTGAGGTTTATCGACAGAACGAGGGAGAACCTTAATCATGAAGGCATGTTTATGAATCTGAAAGAACGGGCCAAAAAACTAAAAATGGATATTCCCGCCGTGTTTCTGGCGCTAAAGAAAAAAGAAACACCGGTGCTGGCGAAGATATGCGCGGGCTTTACCGTGATCTATGCCTTATCGCCCATTGATCTTGTCCCGGATTTTATTCCGGTTTTGGGATATCTGGATGATCTGATCATCCTTCCCGCACTGGTGGCATTGACAATAAAACTTGTTCCGCATGAGGTTTTCGCGCTGTGTCAAAGCGAATCTGAGGACTTATGGCAGGATGGGAAACCGAAAAAGTGGATTTATGCGCTGCCCATTGCAGGGGTATGGCTGTTGCTCCTGTTTTTGATCGCGAGAGTCATTTGGTTTTAGCTTATTCAGTAGAACAGAGAAGCAAGGAGAAAATGGGCATGTGGAATGTCATCATGCTGGGACTTGTCAGCTTTTTTTCTGATATTAGCGCGGAGATGGTTTATCCGATCATTCCGCTCTACCTGTCCTCCGTGTTTGGCGCAACGCCAACCCTCATCGGTCTTATCGAAGGGATTGCCGAGAGCCTTGCCAGTCTTCTAAAGGTGTTCAGTGGGTACATCACAGACAAAAGGGGCAAGAAGAAACAAGTTGCTTTTGTCGGCTATGCTACAGGGCTGGTTTACAAGGCGGTCCTCATCCTTGCCGGCTCATGGGCAGGTGTCTTGACAGCACGTGTCATTGACCGCGTCGGCAAAGGCATCCGGACCGCACCTAGGGACGTGATGGTCAGCGAAAGCGCGGACAAGGATCACATGGGGAAAGCCTTTGGCATTCATAAAGCGCTGGACATGGCAGGCTCGGCCATCGGCATTTTGGCAAGCTATCTGCTGCTTAAGAATGCAGGCGGGAATTTTGCGTATAAACAATTGTTTGCGGTTTCAGCAATCCCCGCGCTGCTCGGACTCTTTATGTTCTTTTTCATCAAGGAGAAGAAGCGGGATCACGCGATAAAAACACGGAAGCCCTTCTGGCGGGACGTGAAAAAACTCGATGGGCAGCTCAAGATGTACCTTGCGGTGGCTTTCGTGTTCACGCTTGGGAATTCATCAAACACCTTTTTGCTGCTGCGCGCCAAAAACGTCGGTTTCTCGGACACAGACGTCATCTTGCTGTATTTCATCTTTAATCTGACGGCATCCCTTCTTTCCATCCCATTGGGAAGACTGTCGGACAGGATCGGGCGGAAGAAACTGCTCGTTGCCGGTTATCTGGTTTTTTCAGCTGTCTATTTCGGCTTTGCCTTTGGCTCCAGCCAGGCAGTCATTGTTGTCGTCTTTGTGCTGTATGGACTGTATATGGCCATGATCGCCGGTGTTGAGCGGGCGTTCATTGCGGAGATATCGCCAGCAGAACTGAAGGGGACGATGCTCGGGCTGCATTCCACTGTTGTCGGGATTGCCTTGCTGCCCGCCAGCGTCATTGCCGGGCTGCTGTGGGATGGCTTGGGTGCACCCGCGCCATTTTTGTTTGGCTCGGGCATGTCATTGGCCGCGGCCTTGATTCTGCTGTTCTTCATGAAAAATGGGGCCCTCTCTTCGGAACGTGTCAGCGTTCAATAGAAGAAAGATTTGAGATGAACGCAGAATATGCTATTGACAGTAAAAAGTTGATAGTATATATTTAAAGCAGTATTTGACCGAATGGTTAGTCAGGGGGAAAGATCATGGACACCGACAACATGGAAGCAAAAGAGAGAATCGTTCAGGCTGCCATACAATTGTTTTCAAAAAAGGGGTTCGATGCGACAAGTGTTACCGAAATCGCACAATCTGCGGACGTAACAAAAGCGCTGATCTATTACTATTTCAAAGGCAAGGAGGAGATATTGGACTTTTTGGTCCACTCTCTTCTTGACAGAATAACGTCCATCACGATGGACTTTGTCCACGCGAATATTGTGCAGATGATTCAGGCCGGACGCTTGGATATTGAGCCGGATCGCCTGACGTTCGCAAGCGAAGACGATACCGCGTATTTCCTGGAAAATGGCTATCAGTACTTTGAAAAGGTACTTGATTTCGCGCTGGAAAACCGTGCGATTATCCGGATATTGATGTTTGAATCCTTGAAAAGCAGTAAAAACCATAACGAACTGTTTCGCTTAATGAGTTTTTCGGGTGAAAATGATGCCAATCCTTTTCTTAAAACCATTTCACAGGCAGACAAGGATTTTAACTATTCAGCAGACATGGTGATGTTCAAGTTCTTTTATACAATTTTTCCGCTTGTGAATTTTGCTGTCTATTATGACGACTACAAAACAGTCAGCGGGCAAACCGAAGAAGAACTCCGTTCAACCTTCCTTCGAACATTCAAAACGATTTCTTCATCCTTGATTTCTGAAAAAGGAATTTTGCTGCGATACAAAAGCGTATGAGGTCAAACACTGAGTCACTTACTATTTGCGCATTGCTGACTGACCGGTCAGACAATATAGGGATTCAGATGGGTAAGCGGGAGGAGCAATCTATGAAAGACTATGCAATATGTACAGATTCTTGTGCGGATCTGAGTCACGGCATGCTGACAGCTTTGGATATCAAAGTTATAAATCTGCATATCTTGCTCAACAATCAGGAATACCACTATGGAACGGATGACGAAGAGCAGCGCCTGAAGCTTTTTTACGGACAATTGCGTCAGGAGGGAACAACCTCCACCAGTCAAGTAACTCCCTCAGAATACAGGAACATGTTTTTTCCTTTGCTGGCAGAAGGGAAAGATATCCTGTACATCGGATTTTCGAGCGGACTCTCAGCTACGGTAGACTCTGCCCGTCTTGCGGCAAAAGAACTGGAAAACGACTTCCCCGATCGTAACATCAACGTGGTGGATTCTTTATCTGCCAGTATGGGTCTGGGCTTGCTTGTGTGGCACGCGGCTATGATGCGGGAACAAGGAAAGAGCATGGAAGATGTGACACATTGGGTGGAAGCGAACAAGTTGAGCGTGATGCATTTGTTTACGGTGGATGATCTCAATTTCCTGAAGCGCGGAGGCCGCCTGTCCGGTAGAACAGCGTTTGTTGGAACGGTACTTAACATAAAGCCCGTGCTGCGTTTTGACGATCAAGGACATATGTTAATGGCCTATAAAGTCCGGGGCCGCAGAAAATGCCTGCTTACAATGGTGGATGAAATGGAAAAAAGCGCTCATAAACCTCAAAATCAAACGATTTTCATTACCCATGGTGACTGCCTGGCGGATGCGCAGTTTCTGGCAGGGGAGATTAGAAGTCGTTTCGGGATAAAGGAGATCTATATAAACTTTGTCGGTCCTGTCATTGGCGGCCATAGCGGGCCGGGCACCGTTGCGTTGTTTTATCTGGCTGAAGACAGAAATTTTGAACGCTCCAAGCATAAAGTGAACAGCATATAAGCAACAGCTAAATTGAGTGTTCAAATTCGTAAGAAAGAGCGATGCAACATGGCAAACATACTGGATTATCTGAGATGGAGATCGGACCTGACGCTCTGGCAGTACCCGTTATGTGAGGTGGACAACCTCGTGCTCTCGCAGCTTGCCAATCTCCGGTGGGAGAAAATACTGCAGACCGATGAGCAGCCTACACTGGGTGATCTGTGGCCACGCATAGAAGGCTGTGATTTTGTTCAGGGCATCACCGCGAACGACGACAGACAGTTACTTTCCCTCACGTCGCAAAGTGAACGATTTCGTCATACATGCGTGTGTGATTATGTACATACACCGAACGAGCAAGAGGACAAGGCGTTTTCCGCAGTGACTTTCCTGCTGTGCGATGACAGTGTTTTTGTTTCCTTCCGGGGAAGGGAGGGCAAGCAGATGGGATGGAAGGAGGATTTCGATTTCTGCTTGCCCACTCCGACTCCCTCGCAGCTTCAAGCGCAGCGCTATCTGCGCAATATGCTGGAAGCCTTTCCTACTTATCCATTCTATGTAGGGGGTTATTCCAAAGGAGGCAACCTTGCTTTATACGCCGCCGCCACTCTGCCGGGAAAAATGCAGCACAGGTTGAAAGCTGTGTACAGTTACGATGCGCCAGGGCTCAGCGATACGATTTTTCTCAGCGAAAATTATAAGCGATTAGAGTTGATTTTGCATGCATTTGTACCACAATCGTCAATTATCGGCATGGTACTGACGCACCCCAATGTCTACACCGTGGTTCGGAGCAATTCTATCAGTGTATTGCAGCAAAATCCCTACACCTGGCAGGTAGAACAGAGAAAATTTGTCAGAGAAAAGAAATTGCATAGCAGTAGTGTCTATATCGAGAGGGTGCTTAAGAAGTGGCTGTCCGAGATGGATGACGACCACCGCCGCGGTTTTGTTAAATCGCTGTTTGATGTTTTGGAGTCAACAGAGGCCAAGACATTCGGCAAGGATTTTTGGATGGTCATTCTGCACAATCCTAAAGAAATTATCGCCACGATTAAGGGTATTGACTCGAATACACGCCAAATGTTAACAGCCACCATACTTGCGATCGCAAATGTGGCAACTCAGTATTTGGAACCACAAGGTGAGGAAAACGAAAAAATAAGTCGTATGGAGGATAAGAAAAATGGCTAACAGAACAATCGCTGAATCCACAAAAGCCCTGGGAGTGAAGCAGGTGCTGAAGTACGTCGACCGAAATCCGGACGAGAACATTCCCAAGTTGCTAAACTGGCTGGAAAAGCATGATAAACACGGGCAAGTGACGCGCCAGGTAAAGAACGTGAGACAAGCGATCGAGAACAAGGACAACAACTGGTACAAATTGATCAGCAGCCTTTGGACGGATGTGGACGATGAAGTCCGACTCAAGCTCTTCGAAAACTTCGTCATCAATGCCACCATGATCGGTTCACCCCGGCAGCTTAAGACTGCCGCCGACAACAACTGCAATGTGCCGTGGGCGATTCTAATGGACCCAACCTCTGCGTGTAACTTGCATTGCACAGGCTGCTGGGCCGCCCAATATGGTAACCGGCTCAACCTGAGCTTGGACGAACTGGACAGCATCATCAGGCAGGGCAAGAAAATGGGGACCTATTTCTACATCTACTCCGGCGGTGAGCCTACTGTACACAAAGACGACATCATTCGCCTGTGCGAAATGCACCCCGATTGTGCATTCCTGGCGTTTACCAACGGTACGCTGTTTGACGAAGCGTTTGCCGATGAGATTTTGCGGGTGAAAAATTTTGTACCTGCCATCAGCATCGAGGGGTTTGAGGAAGCCACGGACAGCCGCCGTGGCCATGGAACCTACCAGAAGGTCATCGATACGATGAAACTGCTCAAAAGCAAAAAGCTTCCCTTCGGGATCTCGCTGTGCTATACAAGCCAGAATGTCGAAGTGATAGGCAGCGATGAATACATCGACCAGATGATTGAGTTAGGTGCGAAATTCGCATGGTTCTTCACTTATATGCCCGTTGGTGTGGACGCCGTGCCGGACCTGATGGTATCACCGGAGCAGCGTAAGTTCATGTACGAAAAGATACGAGGATGGCGCAGCAGCAAGCAACTGTTCACCATGGATTTCTGGAACGATGGTGAGTATGCGGGCGGCTGTATCGCAGGCGGAAGGAGTTATCTGCACATCAACGCCAACGGCGACATAGAGCCTTGCGCATTCATCCACTATTCGGATTCCAACATCCGCACACATACACTATTGGAAGCATACAAGCGGCCGCTGTTCATGCAATACCGCAAAAACCAACCATTCAACGACAATATGCTGCGTCCGTGTCCGCTTCTGGACAATGATGGAAAGCTCGCTGAAATGGTTGAGGCATCCGGCGCTCATTCTACCGATTTACAGCACCCGGAGGACGTTCATCAGCTTTGTGCCAAATGTTCACAAACAGCCGCCTGCTGGCAGCCGGTAGCGGATGAGCTTTGGAACGCAGGCGGGAAACACCAAAGCCATACGCGCACGAGGTAGGAAAGCCGCTCTCACGCAAGTACAGCCAGAGTGGTGGATGCTCAATCCACCACTCTGGGCCAATGCTTGCTTGCTTATCGCGTGGCCATGAAGAAAAAGCAAAGAAAGAGCTTGGTTGAAAGGGCCTATTGGGACCAGGGTAGAAATCGAGGTAAATGATATGAATCAGAAGAAAATGCGCTTACTTCCATTTGTGACCGCCATCATCATCTTCGCATCGTTACTGGCGGCGTTGTTGTCCCAGCGTGAACTACTGCCAGGAAACAGGATTGTATCCATTACCTTTGGGCTATTCGCTTTTTCACTGATGTTAACACAAGTGTTGATCTCGTTGCGGCCTAAATTCTTGGAACGAAAGATTGGTTTATCGGCGATCTATAAAATACATGGTAAACTCGCGCTGATTTTGGTGTTGGCATCCATAATCCACGCAGTAATTATTGAGGTAACTAAAGTCGGAAATGCCGCGCTGACGATTGCCAGTTTTAGCGGTTCGCTGTCTATGTTGTTACTGATATTGATAACACTTACAGGAATGCTTGTTTTGTCTAGTTCCTATATCAACAAATATCCATTTGTCAAACGTTTGAAAATACACACGATTAAACGCGAAGCAGGCTTATTGATTCATCGCTTTTCAAAATTGGCCGTGCTTATTATTTTTATCCATATGATGTTGACTGACTATGTAAGGGCCAACACAGCCCTGTTGGTATTATCCATTCTTTATGTATCACTGGTCATGGGAGCGGTTGTGGTATCACATGTGCACAGGAAACACCTCCCCAAATTTGTTTTGCATAACAGCACACAGATTAATGAAAAGGTATTTGAACTTGAGTTCGCACAACCCAAAGACACAATCATGTCATATAAATCGGGACAGTTTGTATTTGTTCGCTTTCTGGCATCAGAAGTACCAGATGAAAGCCATCCTTTTTCGATTTCGAGCGCACCAATACAAGGCGACTCTTTGATAAAAATCATGGTTAAAAACAGCGGAGATTACACCAGCACCATAAAACTGCTTAAAATAGGCGATATTGCAGCACTAGAGGGACCTTACGGTAATTTCATGGATGAGCGCACTGCACTTGCCAACAGACCTCTTGTGATGCTGGCAGGTGGCATTGGAATCACGCCTATGCTAAGTGTTCTGCGGAGTCAAATGGCTACGCATCCCTTCAGAAAAATAATGTTGGTTTGGACACTTTCTTTAAAAAGCGATTTACTTATGATTGATGAACTTCAAAACATGCAACACACAAATCCGAATTTCTCATACCACATAACGTTTACTAATGAACTAGTGGAAGCTTTCGACTGTGGTCGGATTTCGCGGGATTATTTGCAACGAATTAAAGTAAATACATTGTACAGTGAAGCAGACTTTTTTATCTGTGGCCCACAGCCAATGATGAGCACTGTCAAAAGCATTTTACTCGACAATCAGGTTAAGCCGGATAACATCCACATTGAAGAATTCTCGTTTTAGAGCTCATACCAATCATTAATCAAGACATCCATACATGCACTGAGAAAGTCCTGAAACTTATTGGCACACCTTCACATTTATAATACAAAACGCCTCATAAGTGGCAAGAATATTTGTCGTCTATTCCCTTTCCCGGTATTGACAGAGGCATTACTAGATTATTGCCTTGACGATCTGGGTCCAAGTAACCAAGCAGGGATCATAACTACGTAAAGAAGCTTCTTGACAAGAGCAAAGCAATGAAGTATGATTCGGACATACGTACGACCTAAATCGAAGGGGGATGACCATGCAGCACCTGACCGATCTAGCAAACCCTGCTCAGAAGATTCTTGAGGCAGCTTATGAATGTCTGTCGACACGAGGATATGCCAACGTCACGATGCGAAATATTGCTGACGAAGCCGGCGTAGCATTAAGTCAACTCACTTACTATTATAAAAGTAAGGAAAAGCTGTTTACAGAAGTTATCAGCAAGATGGCCTCTCAATATATACGCGAAATCGAAACCATGATGAGTACGACTGTAGATCTGAATGAGAAGATTGTTTCTCTTACACAATACTTTAAAGAAATGCTCAGGGACAAACAAAAGCTTCTAAAATTGTTTATAGATTTTGCTGCGCAGGCATTGTGGATTCCGTCGTTCAGAGAGCAGGTGGACAGCCTGTTTGACAGCCTTACGGAACTCATAGAAAGATTTATCCTCAATGATTCTCAAGCGCATCAGAGTATGCCGAATTATTCATCCAAAGCGATAGCAAAATTAATCCTCGGAGCGCTATTCGGCACTTCTGTTCAGACTCTCCTTAGCGCTGACAAGAAGGATTCTTTTGAATCATTCGATTTAGCGGAATGTCTGATGAGTACATGATTGTCGACTATCGATAGAAACGTCAGGAAGCTTCCGCGGAAATCTGGCAATGCTGAAAGGACGAGTCATGGAATGTCAAACATAATTGATTATCTGACATGGCGAGGAGATATTCCGCTTTCATGCATGCCCTTTAATGCCGCGGATAACCTTGTGCTATCTTTACTTGCTTACATTCTGTTTGAGAATGTCATGTCAAAGGATGATAAGCTGACTGTAAGGCAGGCTGCAATAAAGTTAAGCTGGAGATCCAACGACTTCGGCGTTATGAAAAGTGATAACATGCGATTGTTGCGTGAGTTGTCAAGCGGGACGCGGTTTGGGGATGCAATGATATGTCATTGCGTCAATGAGATCGATACGAGCGAAGAGAAACAATTTGCCGCTATCACGATCTGTTTGGATGACGGAACCTGCTTTATTGCATATCGCGGCACAGACAACACTCTTATAGGCTGGAAAGAAGATTTTAACCTTTCGTTTATCAGTCCTGTTCCTGCGCAGACAGCAAGCGTGCGATACCTGAGGGATGTCGCGGAGCAGACCGCCGGCGCTTTCCGTATCGGCGGACACTCAAAGGGCGGAAACCTGGCGATATACGCCGCTTCGCAGTGCGGTCCCTTGATACAGGACCGGATCATTGCCATATATGGCAACGACGGACCTGGTTTGGACGACGCGACCTTTATGAGTGAAGGATATGCGCGCATCAAGGACAGGTTTTTCTCTTTCGTACCGCAGTCATCGATTATAGGCATGCTATTGCAGCATCAGGAGAATTACGCAGTCGTGATAAGCCATGCGATTGGGTTGTTTCAACATCACCCCTACACCTGGCAAGTCAATCGCGCGGGCTTTGATATAGTAGATGCGATTCGTCCGGGAAGCCGCTATGTGGATACGACACTGAAGAATTGGCTTTCCTCAGTCAGCGTGGATAAACGCATGGTCTTCGTGGATACTCTGTATGCTGTTTTGTCCGCCACCAACGCCACAACGCTTCAGGGGCTGACGGTGCAATGGTGGAAGAACGCCTATGTGATGCTTATGAAAATTAAGGGTATCGATTCCCAGACACGCAAGCTTATCATTGGCGTGCTTGTTGAATTGGTCAAAGCCGCTGTGGGAAGTCGCACAAGCGTCACCCCGCAGGTACTTCAAAGCAATGACACAAGCCCGCAATAGTCTTTAGGAGGTCACGCACGGATATGCCCGGAGAGGAAACCAAGATACTGCTTGCCAGCAGCTTCAAAACGCTGGTTCTCAAGGGCAGACCTTTTGACAAGATCACAATCAAGCATATCACGTCTGGTGCAGGCATCATCCGGCCAAGCTTCTACAAGCACTTTCAAGACAAATATGACCTGCTTGAATGGGTCTTCGTGCATGATGTCATTGAACCTTCCTATGCTTTGATCCGTGAGCAGATGTTTGAAGAGGCCATATGCCTTGTATTCAAATGTCTAAGGCGAGAAGGGGATTTCTATCAGCGCGTGATCAACATTCAGGGGCAAAACTCATTTCAAGCGATGGTTCTGGGCGCGCTGACAAACTGGGTCCTTCTTCTGATGGAAGCGCAAAACACAGCATTCTCACAACCCTATCCATGGTTGACCCCTCAGAACATCGCATGGTATTACGCAAACAGCATGACAACTGTCATTGTCTATTGGATCGGCCAGAATTTCCCGTATTCGGTTGACGACATTGTAGATGCCTATCGGTATCTCGGCACGCACTCAATACATGATATTCTGAAAGGGAACGGCAAATAAGTCGAAGTGAATCGATTTTAGAACATTTCAAGCTTCTTGTATCCCAAATAGGCACACAAGGAGGAGACTGAGTCTGTACGGACTCGGTCTTTTTACTTACGATGGTTTTGTGCCAAAGTATAACACAAAGGAGGGAATAATCATGGCAGACAAGAAGCTCAAGGAGACAATGCAGTCGATAGGTGTCAACGCGGCGATCAAGTATCTGGATCGCAATCCGGAGGAAAACATCCCCAAATTGCTGGACTGGATGGTCCGGTTCGACGCAATGCAGAAGCAAAAGCGGGACAAGGATCCTTTCGTGATCACAAGGGAATCATTAAGCGATAAAAACGGCAACTGGTACAGGCTGGCCACAAGCCTTTGGTCGGACATCGATACCAAGGTTCGCAGGACGCTTTTCAAAAACTTTGTCGTCAATGCGACAATTGTCGGGTATCGCCAGCAAAACGAAGCGAAAGATAAATTCGGCTGTAACATACCCTGGGCTATCCTGATGGATCCAACCAGTGCGTGCAACCTTAATTGTATTGGTTGCTGGGCCGCGGAATATGAGCACAATCAGAATCTTTCCCTGGAAACCTGGGATTCTATCATACGGCAGGGCAAGGCAATGGGTACTTATATCTATCTCTACTCAGGCGGAGAACCCATGGTACGCAAGTCTGACATTCTCAAAATGTGTGAGGCGCACCAGGATTGTGTGTTTCTGGCTTTCACCAATGGGACGCTGATTGACGAAGCCTTTGCCGATGGCATGCTGAAAGTGCGTAACTTCATCCCTGCCATCAGTGTGGAGGGTTTTGAAAAGGAAACAGATGCCCGCCGCGGGGAAGGCACTTACCGCAAAGCGATGCAGGCCATGGAACTCCTGCGCCGCAAAAAGCTCCCATTTGGCGCTTCGTGCTGCTATACCAGCCAGAATACCGATATCATCGGCAGTGAAGCATATATCGATGATCTGATCAGCAAGGGATGCAAATTCGCCTGGTTTTTCACCTATATTCCCGTGGGCGTGGATGCGGTGCCGGATCTCCTGGCCACTGCCCAGCAACGCGAATTCATGTATCATCAGCTCCGTGCCTTCCGCAAGACGAAACCATTGTTCACCATGGATTTTTGGAACGATGGCGAATTTGTTGGAGGATGCATTGCCGGTGGTCGCGCTTATCTGCATATCAACGCTGCGGGTGATATCGAACCCTGTGCGTTTATCCACTATTCAGATTCTAACATCCATGAGAAAACGATATTGGAAGCCTGCCAATCGCCATTGTTCAGTATGTATCAGGCAAGGCAACCCTTTAGTGAGAACATGCTTCAACCATGCCCTTTGCTGGATAATCCGGAGAGCCTCGCCGACATAATTGATTTGACGCAAGCAAAATCCACGGACATGATGCATCCCGAAGATGTACATGAGTTGACAAGGAAATGTATCAATGCCGCGGAAAACTGGGCACCTGCCGCAGACCGGCTTTGGCAGTGCTCCAGAAACTGCGTTGCCAACGAAGTTGATTAGGGCAGCAGACCGGCAGTGAGGTGATGGCTTATGACAGTGTTTGATACGCTGTTAATCTTTTCCAGTTGTTGTTTGCTGCACATTGAGCCAACCATGACTGTAGGCGCGACTCAAAACAGTCTGTCAGGGAAACGCATTCTGGCCTTAAGCACGATTTTTGCTTTAGTCCAAGCAGCAGTCACCATACTTGGAGTAGTTGCAGCGCAGTATATTAAAGCATTCACAGTCTCCACCTCTTCCGAAGCACTCGTCCCCTATATGACATTTGCTTTACTGATGTTGCTAGCCGCCTATATGGTTTTCAAAGCCTTTCACTTTGGGGACTTTACTGAAGCATTGCTCGCACATATAACGGGAGGAGGTTTCGCGAGGCTTGCCCTGCGCTGGTGCCCACCAATCCTTATGACTGGAGTAGTATTGGGTATCAGCATGCGATTCAGGTTACTGGTTATTTTGTTCGCTTTCCTATGCTCGTTCATTATATCCATCATTGGACTGTGCTATGGATATTGGCAAGGCCACCGTTTCGTGAAAACTGCCTATTTAATTGGTGGGGCTAGTTTGTTCATCCTGACCCTCAAATACCTCTCGACACTCGTGTGACACAAGGCAATACCTGCAAACAAAGGGGGATTCCTGATGAGTTTGCTTCATCTTCTATCATGCGCGATTCTGGGTTATCTGCTGGGAAATTTCCAGACCGGAGTAATCGTTGGGCGCTTGATTGCCAGAAAGGACTTGCGCATGTACGGCAGTGGTTCCAGTGGCGCTACCAATGCCATGCGCGTTCTGGGGAAGAAAGCAGGGATACTAACTCTACTGGGTGATATTGCAAAAGGAATGATTGCTGTTGAAATTGGTATACTGCTTCTTGGAAGAGACGGTGGTCTGGCAGCCGGTTTGTTTGTTGTCATAGGCCATATTTGGCCGGCATTCTTCGGTTTTAATGGGGGGAAAGGCATTGCTACCACCTTGGGAGTGCTGTTGATTCTGCAGCCACTATATGCAGCGATCATCATCATCGTGATGGCCATCCTGATATGTGCGACACGCACTGTGTCTTTGTCCAATCTTTTAGGAATAGGAACGTATCTCCTGTTGAATACAATTACTGCAGGCATGAATCAGGATTGGATTTTGATTTGCTTCGGTCTTCTATTAGCAGGCCTGGTAATATTTGCTCATAGGGACAATATCCAGCGTTTGAACTGGGGCACAGAAACAAAAATAGATTTCTCAACATTCAAGAAGAAAGCTTGATTAAACTTATGCTTGGTCTCGTTGTGGTACCGCGGCATGTGGCAATGCAACTCATTAAGGACACCGCTACTTTCACGGCTTTGAGATCGTAATCATCGTGTCAAACAGAATCGTGGCAGAGTAAACGCTCGGGATATTTCCTATAGACAAGACAGCGAAAAAGACTAGTTTAACCTAAATATTGGTTCAGTAGCTAATTACTAAAACCTGGAGGTGGATAAAGTGAAGTTAATCATCATCACTGATTCGAACTGTGACCTTTCCTCTGATTACCTAAAAAAGAATAATGTACCCGTCATTCCATTTCACTTTAGCTTGAACGGAAAAGATTATGAAGACAACTTCGGTAGGTCAATAAGCTATAAGAAGTTTTATGACGAACTTCGAAAAGGCAGGATGTCTACAACAGCACAGATTACTCCCAGTGTATATGAAGAGTACTTCAGGATGTATGTTTCTCAAGGTTTTTCTATCATATATATAGGTTTCTCCTCTGCCCTAAGCGAATCATTCAACCATTCTGTTACGGCGCAAAAGGCTGCTATGGCTGATAACAAAGCTGCCGACATCACAGTTATTGATTCAAAATGTGCGAGTGTAGGTCAAGGTTTGTTGGTTTATCACGCTTGTGAGATGAAAAGGCAAGGAAAATCCAAGGGAGAAATAGTAGCCTGGATAGAAGATACCAAATTGAAGATCAATATCTGGTTTACTGTTGATAGGCTGGACCATCTGCGAAGAGGCGGACGGCTTTCTGCCACAAGTGCTGCATTCGGCACTGTGCTAAACGTAAAGCCTGTCCTGTTCGTGGATAGCGAAGGGAAGCTTGCTCCCAATAGAAGGGTGAGAGGAAGGCAGAAGGCCATTGGCACCCTGTCACAGGAATTGAGAAATCGAATTGTTGATCCGGAAGATCAGATTATTATGATCAGTCATGGCGACTGTCTTAAAGACGCAGAGCATTTAAGAAAACTGATCCTTGAAAAGGTCAAAGTGAGAGACATTATAATCAATTACCTTGGCCCGGTAATTGGCACCCACACAGGACCTGGTTTGCTTCTTGTTGCGTTTATTGGCAACAACAGACAAACCGAATAAAGGGCGGCAGTTTAGGTGATTATTTGCACAATACCGACTGTGGAATAAGAACCGACACTCTGATACCTCGTGACTTAATGTACTGCATCATGAAAAGAGAAGGGCTAAAAAAGAATGCTTGAATTTAGGAATATCAGCAAGACCTATCATGTGGGGGGAATTGAAACAAGGGCACTGGACAACATCAGTGTGGCGTTTCGAGAAAAAGAGTTTGTGGCAATTCTTGGTACAAGCGGTTCCGGCAAGACGACGTGCCTTAACATTATTGGGGGGCTTGATCATTATGATTCGGGTGACTTAATCATTAAGGGAAAGAAGACCTCCGATTTCAAAGATGAAGATTGGGATGCTTATCGCAATAATTCGATCGGTTTTGTGTTCCAAAGCTATAATCTCATTATGCATCTTGGCATCGTTGCCAATGTTGAGCTTGGCATGACATTAAGCGGCGTCTCTGCAAAAGAAAAGCACAAAAGGGCTCTTGAGGCTCTGGAACAAGTAGGGCTCAGCGAGCATCTGCACAAGAAACCAAACCAACTATCCGGCGGACAGATGCAGCGTGTTGCCATTGCAAGAGCGCTCGCCAACGATCCGGAAATCCTGCTTTGCGATGAGCCGACTGGTGCCTTGGATACTGTCACCAGCAAACAGATAATGGATCTGATAAAGGAGTTGGCAAAGGATAGATTGGTCATTGTGGTTACCCACAATCCTGATATCGCCCAAGAGTACGCCGATAGAATCATCAGTTTCCAGGACGGCAAGATTATATCCGACTCGCATCCACATCAGGAGAGGCCGAAACCGGACCGTTTCCTTCTCAAGAAAACCAGCATGAATTTTCTGTCAGCGCTTAAGCTCTCCTTCACTAACCTGACAACAAAAAAGGGCAGAACCTTCCTGACCGCACTTGCATCAAGCATTGGAATCATAGGGATAGCAGTTATCCTCAGTCTATCCACAGGGTTTCAGACACAGATAGATACTTTTCAGAGTGATGCCATGTCTGAATTCCCTATCATCCTCTCTCAATCAGCCATGCAGTTGGATGCGGCAAACATAGCCAGTATTCAGGGCAAAATCACGGATAAGATGATGGGCACAGAGGAATATGCAAGCTCTGATGAAGTATATCTTTATGACAAGGCAGAAACCACCATTGCACATAAGAACAACTTTACGGATGAATACATGAGCTATCTGGGCAATATAGACCCGGAAATATGCAGCAGTATTGGATTTACTCGCATCGTGGGCATGAATATGCTGCGCGACATAAACGGCGCGGTGGTCCCTGTTACATTTAGCAGCATGCTTTCTTCAATGGGTGAAGGAATGAACACCTCGAGCTTGTCAAACATGGCGAATCTTTCGAGCATGGATGAAGTTGGGCTTTCCTCCTATCCAAAACAGTTAAAAGAGGGGGAGGAATCCTACCTGGTGAAAAACTATGAACTACTTTCCGGGAAATACCCTCTTAGCACTACCGACTTGGTTCTTGTGGTAGATTCAAATAATCGCGTAGAAATCAACACACTCAAAGGGCTCGGTTTTAGCACATCAAATGTTGAAAGCATCAGATTCGAGGACATAATTGGGACAACCTTCAAAATTATATCCAATGATGATTACTATGTGAAAACTGAACTCGGAAGCTACCTGCCCGGGCAGGATTATGCCGCTATGTACGTTTCCCCAAAGAGCATCACCGTGGAAATTGTTGGGATAATCCGTCAAAAGCAGGATGTCCGTATTGGAATTCTCGGGTCAGGCATTGCTTACAGCGACGAGCTGGCACAGATGATCATTGATGATGCTGTCAATTCCGAGATTGTCAAAAGTCAGCAGCTGAGCGCTAAAAATGTCATGTCCATGGAGGATATGGATGAAGAAACCAAGGCGACCTTCCTATCATACCTTGGGGGAAGCGCTACGCCTTTCATGATCATGGTTTATCCTGACAACTTTGAAGATAAAGATGCAGTACTCGCTTACCTGGATGCTTTCAACAATGGCAAGGAAGCAGAGGATCAAGTCATTTATACCGATATGGCAGAAACGATGACCGACCTGACAGGCGGCATCATGGATGCAGTGACAATCGTATTGATT
>CAYGHY010000038.1:8847-17238 GCA_964349435.1 uncultured Oscillospiraceae bacterium | reverse complement strand
CATCTGTTTCGTTGAAATTGCCTGCGCATCCTAATAAACTATTAATTTGTTTTTCATCAAAACCTGCCTGCTTTGCATATGCCCGGAAAGCTCCTGCTATTCCCGAAGCCGGTATAATGGGCTTTCTTGTAATTTCATCCAGAAGCACTTCCTGTTCTTCGCTTCCTATGCGGAAAATACCCTTATTTTGCATTACACCGTTTATTTGGGTTACAAATCTGTTCCCTATCATGCTTTTCGACCTCCCTCTTCCAATTTTTTTAATCTGAGAATGTATCTGAAAAGCTTTTCCAAGAACAGCAGGTTATAATAATACACATCTTCCGATCCTACGGTCAGTTCAACTCCACTAATTGCTTTCAGCCTTTTGAATTGACTTATTTTAAGAAACTCCTCCACACAATCACTTTTTTCAATAAAATTAATTAAATATTCCTGTAGCGACTGTCCGGCTATTTTACTGTCTCTGAACTGACGGATATACTTTTGATTGTTAACTCTACCCTGCATATGTTTAAAGTAATTGTCCAGCTTCTCCTTTCCTTCACGAACATTCATGGACTGCGCCTGTACGGATAATTCGATGATTTTCCCAGCCTGCGCTTCATTCAGGAGTTTTACATATATGTCACGCGTCTGTTCTACTACAAGGCTATCCATTCCCCTGAGTAATTTATTGCGGTAAAGTACCTGCAGCATGTTTCGGAGCTGCTCCTTTGTTTCATTGCTGACATCTGGCATCTTTGCGCTTTTATTCTCATGACGGTACTCCTCCCAGCTATCATAATGCAGGCCATCAATAATCTGTATACGCCCGAAGCCATCCTGTTTCCGATCTCCAACGCCGGAATTTTCCAGTTCTTTTACACCCTCCCGCATTACATCAATGTCCCTTACTCCCTTAACCTCATACCGTTGAACAGAGCCTGCTTTAATCGCTTCATACTGTGGCAGACTTGCATCCCATACAGAATTGTATCCGGTAATCAATACTGTATCGACGGTGCCATCCAGATAATTCACCTCTGCAGCTCCCAATTTCCCGGCCAGAAAACCCGTGTCTATTGTACTTCCTATTGTGCCGTCAGATTGTCTGAGGATGGCATCCGACATATAATATACTAAAATGATCTCACCGAGGTCGTGGTTCTCGAACTCTTCAGGATTATCATCAGCGACACCCCTGCAATTAATACTGCATTTCCCATAACCGCTGCCTTTCGAACCTCCGAAATACATAATCTGATTATCCAGCAGACCCTCTATCTGCTCCACGAGGCTGGAGTCGTCCGTATAAACGGCAATACTCCCATGAAATTCCTGGTTTTTTGCTATCGCCTCATATCGAAACATCTTTTCTTTTCTGACATTGATATGAAGGTTAAAGAGCTTTTTCACCTTAACGCCATAAATTTTTTTATCCTTAAAGACGGCGAAAGGTTCTTTCTTGCACACTTTATGACCCTGTGGCAGTCTTTCCTTCTCAAAAACATTACTCACTTCAATTTTTTCGCCGCCATGTTTTGCCAAAGCTTTCTTGCCTGCAAAAAAGCAGGACGGTGACGGCACCGACCGTTTATTATACGCTGCCGGGTACGCATTTAGAAAGTGGAGCTTTTTCAGCAAATCAATTTTAAGCTGCCTGTCCTGTTCCAAATCTGCGTTAAATGTCCTTATATAAGAATGGATAACCGCTCCGCGTATCGAGGAACCTGCAATATAGTTCAAAGCGTGGGAAGTATCCTCCGATAAATTCTGATTTCCCATTTTCAGCGGTTCGAGAGCCCATATTTTAAAGTTGATATACTTCATTTTATACTTTCACCTCGCTCAACCTTTTAACACTCTTTTTCGTTATGTCCTCGCCATTTTTCAGAAGTCCGCATGAAACGTGGCCCTTTCCTCTCGTCTCCATCGTACCTAAATGTTTTAATGAAGCGATAGCGGCACTGAGGACAGCTTCTTCTTCCGGCAATAATTCCTCGGGCGTATAAATACTGCCATACATAGTCAGGCCCTTATTAATCACACGCATTTTTCGCAGAGTTCCTTTTTCCGCAACCCCTTTGTCATTAATGCTGGTGAAATAGTGAACTGAAGTCAACGATGTGAGTACATCTTCCTTGAAGATGTTATTTTCCTTATCATCCACCATTGCACCGATAATCTGCTTCAATTCTTCTGAAACCTCCAGATCGGAAAACTTTAATGTCTGATAGGTAAAGTGACCTTCCCTGCCGAATAATTTATCAGTCATCCTGGCAAGCCAGTCTTTTTCACTACTCTCTTCATTTCTGTCTAGGATGCGCTTTCTCAAGCAATTACAGATGTGCTCGAATTCCTCCCTAAGCTTACCCTTATGAGTTTTCCCTTTAAAATAGGGCAGGCCATATTCGTCATACAGCACTTCACAGTCCAAAAAGCCCGGAATGGTTTCTCCGCTGCCGAAGATCATGTCGGACAGCAATTCTACTCTTACCATGTATTGAAACACAATTTATCCCCTCCAGTCCGTGTACATATCCATCATCTCAATGGCGTCGAACAGTAAACTGTGATCCCTGCCATTTATCGCTTTGAAGCCTGCCTCCCCATCCAGATATTCAGTCCTGCCGAAATGCTCCATCAGCAGGTTTGAGTTCAAGAAATATTCTGTTTCCGTTTTGCCTTTACGAATGACCTCACGAAGCATCTTTGCTTTTGAACGAGGGATTTTGTCAGCATCCTTGACGCTCTTCAATGCATTATCGAAGATTTCAATAGCATGCAACTTATCGCTTTCATCTACCAAATAAGGTCTCATGTACATGAGCGAGCCGTCGTCAGAAGTATAGTTTGAACTGCGAATGTCCTGTATGCCGTCATCAAGCTCACCATGCTCAATATGCCAATCAATAAAAGATGCGTCATAGCCCTCCCCTTTGTCCTTCTCCATCTCGGAAACTGCATTTTTCCCGCTCCGGCACAATTGTTCCGCCAGCTCATAGGCCTTTGAAAACGGATAGTGAGACTTCACAATTGCAACCCCTGCACAGGCATTTAGCTGTTCTCCGATCAAGCTTTCTTTGCGAAGTTTCGTCAGATAAGCTCTGGCCAACGCCACTCCGATGCGGCCATCCGAAACAAAGCAAATGTCATCGCCCGCCAGTATCAGCGGTCTTATGGGCAGTATATTTTCCTTCAGCGATAATGTATTATTGAGCTTTTGCATATTATCTGCCAGCTCCTTCAACATTTCAATAAAGGCGTTCTCAAACTTTGTGCGTATATCAGAACTAAGCTTTCTTAATGCATCTATATAGTTGCGGTCATATTCTTCCAGATTTTCATCCTGACGAATCGAAGGGTAATTATCATTGAACCTGTTAATTCTTACACCCATTCTATTCCCATCTATGTGAACAACAGCTATGAAGCTTTTAACGTTTTTCGACCTTCCGAGCTCGTCCAGCTCGGAAGGGAAACCGTATGGCTTCACAGCATCCTCCAGCTTTCTGAAATGTTCACTTTTCTCTTGAGCTGCTTTGTATTTTGTGATAGATTCTGAAGACAACTTTTTCTCTGCTACTTCCTTCGGCAATAGATAGATGTCCTCTCGCTGGACAGCCGGAAGATTTGTATTGACACATCTCTCCGTCTTGCCAAAATCAACAATGCACGCTGTATGTTTTTTATTTTGCTTTTTTTTAGCTAATAGCCTATAACACTTCTTTATGCCGTCTTTAGCAGTTTCACTCATCTCCAGTTCATGACCGATAAGGTAAAGAGTCACGCCCGGGTATTTTTCGAGGATTTTGGCAGAATATTCCTTTGAAAACTTTTCTCCTGTTGTTTTATCAGAGAACAGATAAAGTGCATTTCCGCCCCCCTCATATATCACCTGCACTGCGTTCTTTTGATAAATTTTCTGCGGCTCACTTTCAGTAATATTCTTGATAATAAACGATGCTCCAATGTTTTCGGCAAGTTTGTTGCTCCTGAATATGTATTTTTGCTTCTGACCTGTTTCAATGAGTACAATGTACTTTGACATAACTCCCATCCTTTCTCTACCTGTATTTATAGCAGAGCTACATTGAAGAACACATTTCCATATGGGCATGATGCCGCCATTCTGCAACCGGTACATTCTTCTTTCCCTGAAAGGCAGGAAACTCTCCTCAATGCATACCCCATCGCACCTCTGAGCATTGATCCGTGGTAGGCATTCAGCGTGCACTTCTCAACTGCCCTTAATGAGACCTTTATCTGCATAAAATACATATCATCAAACATGGTGTCACCACCTAATTTATTTGAGTATCTGTGCTCCCCATTCCTGCATATTCATTTCCGGGAAGTAAACCAGCTCATCTCTTGATATTCTGCAAAAAGCAAGAGTTAACTCCAGCATTTGTTTATACGTTTTTTCTGTCACCGGTGTAATCCCATGGGCTAGTATGGATTGATTTCTTATATCCATGATGTTCCTGACTTTATCTTTATATTTCCGGTAATGTTCCTTATATTCCTTATCCAATTCTTTCAGCAGCTGACTTGATGCATCAAAAGCGCATTTATAGTAATGTTTTTTGGTTTCGTCATCATATCTCTTATGCTTTTCAAATGAACTTCTCAAATATTCTGGCATGTCTGCATCCTTTATCTTGCTGTTATCGATTCCATATCCCAATAATAATCCCTTAACATACTTCTCCATAGAACTGTAAAGTCTGGCGACCGCATCCTCATATCTGCTTTCTTTTTCCACTCTCCGGATTGCATTTGATACTATGTCGATGCAATACATCCTGTAAAGCTCGGACAAGCTCTGATTGCCGGTTTGCTTCATCTTTGAGCAGAACGGTGCAAGCCAATTTAAATTCACTTCAATAGCATCAATAAATACATTAAGTTTTATATTCCCGATTGTTTTATACTTTGTAATTTTATTGTATTGCTCATCTAAAATTTTTCTGGCATTTTTATGCTCAAATGAATCCCACAAATGATACGCATTGCATATATGGCCTAACACCTTATAGATATCCTTTATCTTGTCATCCACCTTTAGCACCAAATTGTTCAACCGTTCTGAGGCAATCGCATACCTCGCACTATTGAAAAGACTGTCAATGGAATTCAGTTCTCCAATGGCTAATTCATTCCAGGGATTTTTCTGCTGCCAATACTGTTCTCTGCCGTCTATCACAACACCAACCCCATCTTTGGTACGGCCGCTTCCGCCAATATAGCTGTAATTCCTGCAAAAATGAACGGTGGCCAATACAAGTGCAGATGACATGGCTTTTGTCGCCCCGGTATAGTCCACAACCATATCCTGAAAATCAGCTCTCCAAAGTTTCATTATTTCATGCATCCTCACAGAAATCGCTCTGAAACACATGCCAAGATCTTCAGAATCTTCAGTCACAATACGTTCAAATTCAGTAATTTCAAACTCATCAGCGACAAGCTTTCTAATATCATTAACAATTTCATATGTCTTCTCAGAGCAGAAGAAGATAATGTTGGGACATCTGTTGAATTTTATTGATGCTGCAGATTGCCCAGGCGTACCTCCCACTGATATCAGCAACACTTTCTTCCTTTCCGTTTCTTTCACTTCGCACTGCTCCAATTTAATCTCTCCAGCCATCATCATTACCTCCGCTCTTTCTATTTGCTGATTGTTTGTCCTTCCGGCATTATCTTATAAGCATTGAGTTTGTCCTTGATGTCCCAGAAGACTCGCTATCATTCTCTTGCAACCATAAATCTTCTTTATGAGAAAATCATAACCCTGAGGAGTAGAAATTTTAATGATAAAAAACCACTATTAATCATGTGTAGTACAACTATTGCTTTTGTGTAAAATTATATCAGATTTTGCAACATTATCAATGACTAAATAGAAAAATTGTGTTCGCGGAATTATGACATGATTGTATAAAAATAATGAGGATTAAAAATGCTTAAAAGCTTACAAAGCAAAAAACATTATTATAATAGTCTTATAAGTATTTATTTTTTTTGTTATAATTAAGCAATTAATACTTGATAGGGGCAAATTAATGAATAGTAAATCAGTATTACTAATAAGTTTTCATAATCAAAAAGCTTTGGGAGTAAGATACCTGGAGAGTTCACTGAATTCAAAAGGACATGCTGCCAGCATTGTTTTCTTTAAGGCATTCAATAGCGAAAAGCCGACTCTTCCTTCTCAAATAGAGCTTGCTTTATTAAAGAATGTTATAAATGAAACAAAACCCGACTTAATCGGACTAAGTGTGATGAGCTCTCTATACCTGGAAACTGTTTACGCTGTCAATAATATTATTAGAGATAATTATAATATTCCTACTGTTTGGGGCGGAGTTTTTGCTACACTTTTTCCGGAAAGATGTCTTGAACATGCAGATTTTGTGATTCGAGGCGAAGGCGAAAATGCAATTGTAGATTTAGTTGAAGCGCTTTCAGATAATTCATATGAAAGCATCGAAAATCTTGCATATAAAAAAGATGATAAAGTTATAATTAATGGTATGCGTGCTCTTTGTCAAAACATAGATGAGTATGGATATCCTCAAATCGGAGGTAACAATAAATATTTAATTAACAACGGCATTTTAACAGTTGAAGATCCTCAGCTTCGTTCAATAAATTATGAGCTTACAGCATCTCGTGGTTGTCCTTTTGTATGTTCTTATTGCTGCAGTGTAAATCTGCATAGAATATATGCTGGAAAAGGTAGCTTTGTTCGTTTTAGAAGTGTCCAAAGTGTTATAGACGAGCTTAAGGAAGCGAAGAAAATGCTTTCAAACCTTAAAGTAGTTCACTTTTGGGATGAAATATTCTCGGATGATCCTAGCTGGATAGATGAATTTGTAAAAAAATATAGAGATGAAATTAATCTTCCTTTCGAAATTTGGGGGCATCCTTTAAAAACAGATAGAGTTTTAATCTCGAAATTAGTTAGCGCCGGGCTTTATAAAGTTGTGATGGGTATTCAAAGTGGCTCTCCAAGAGTCAGAAAGAACATATTTCATAGAGTGGAAAAGCAGGATCAAATCATAGAGGCATCAAGAGTTTTAAAAGACAGCCGAGTTCCGCAAGTTATATATGATTTTATGCTGCGTCATCCGTTCGAATCTGAAGATGATATTAAAGAGACTTATGAACTATGCATGCAGCTTATACCTTCATTTGAATTACAGCTTCATGGACTTAATTTTCTACCTGGAACTGATATTGCAGAAATGGCAATCGAACAAAAATTATTTACAAAAGAAGAGCTCGACAAGATAATGTTTAGTCCAATGCACGAGCAATATAATGCATATTGGGGTTATGAAAACAGAAGCACACTTACTAATTTTTGGTATTCATTAACCTTTATGAGTCAATTTAGAATACTAAAGCCAATTACAAAAATTCTTGCAAAAAGGCATAATTCCAGAGTAGTTATTAGAATAACATCGATAATATATAAATTGTCAATTCCACTGAAAAGACTTAATTATTATATCAAAAAAGGCGGAATAATACTTAGAGCGCTTAAAAGCCCTGTAATCCAGTGATTACAGGGCTTTGGTGAGCCATCGCGGATTCGAACCGCGGACACCTTGATTAAAAGTCAAGTGCTCTGCCAACTGAGCTAATGGCCCAAATTATAGGATATGAGAGTGGCCCTCGAAAATCTTTATTTCTAAAATAAATGCCTTAATCTCACCTCTTGCCTCTCACATCCCACCTCTGCCTTTTTGGCTGGGATGGCTGGACTCGAACCAACGAAATGCCAGAGTCAAAGTCTGGTGCCTTACCAGCTTGGCGACATCCCAATATTTAAACGCAAGGTTAATTATAAGGGCGTTTCTATGTTCTGTCAAGTTCTGATTTTCTCATGCTTGTTATTTTCTGTTTTTCCCTTGCTCGCTATTCTTTGATGTTCACTTACGGTTATTCTTTGTTTTTTCCTTGCGGTTATTCTTTGTTTTTTCCTTGCCCGCTAACCTCATGAAGTAAATCTCCGAAAATACCGTTATAGACAACACACCGCTAATGCCTTACCTTCTTAAAACCTGGTATCATTTTGCCGCAATCCTTTGCTGCACTCAGAATTACAGAGAAGGCCGGGATCCTGATAAAAACAAAAGTGAGAGACATAAAGTAAGCCTCTCGCTTTTTACTGGGGTGAACTATGGGGATCGAACCCACGGCCTCCAGGGCCACAACCTGGCGCTCTAACCAACTGAGCTAAGTCCACCGCAACTGTGTCATATATCTAGAGATATAACGGTATTTTAAGGCACAGAGCAGCTTTTGTCAAGTGCCATATGGGCATTTTAGCATATCGGCTGCCATATGGGCATTTTAGCATATCGTCTGCCATATCGGCATTTTAGCATATCG
>CAYGHY010000038.1:0-8747 GCA_964349435.1 uncultured Oscillospiraceae bacterium | reverse complement strand
GGCATTTTAGCATATCGGCTGCCATATCGGCACGTTATATATGTTTAAATTATACCCTTTAAATTATACCCTTACCCTACTTTTCACCTGGTTTTACTCCAGTTCCTCCATCCATACTTCTGCCGTTGCATCACTGGGCATACGCCAGTCCCCTCTTGGTGAAAGGCTGATGGTACCTACCTTTGGCCCGTCGGGCATACAGGATCGTTTAAACTGTTGAGAGAAAAATCTTCTGTAGAACACCCTAAGCCAGCTTTTAATTGTATCTGCATCATAATTGCTTTTAAACGCCTGTCCAGACAAAAACAAAAGCTTCGCAGGAGCTGCGCCGTATCTCAGTGTGTGATAAAGGAAGAAATCATGTAGTTCATAGGGGCCTATGGCATCCTCAGTTTTCTGTTGTATTTTCCCCTCTCCATCCGGCGGTAACAGCTCAGGTGTAATCGGGGTGCCAAGGATACGCAGTAAAACATCTGCGGTTTCCACTTCCGTCACATGCTCCGCAGCCCACCGCACCAAGTATTTGACCAGTGTTTTGGGAATGCCGCAGTTCACCGAATACATGGACATATGGTCTCCATTGTATGTACACCAGCCCAACGCCAGTTCCGAAAGGTCACCTGTGCCTATTACAAGTCCCTTCTTTTTATTTGCAATGTCCATCAGTATCTGGGTACGTTCCCTTGCCTGCGCATTCTCAAAGGTAATATCCTGGATTGCCGGGTCGTGCCCTATGTTCTTAAAATGCTGCATGCAGGCTTGTACTATGTTAATCTCACGGAATTCTGCCTTGAATGATTTTATAAGCTGTAGTGAATTTTCATATGTGGCGCCGGTTGTACCAAAACCAGGCATGGTTATCGCCGTAATGTTCTCTCTCGGGATGTCCAGCATATCAAACGTTGCAGCTGTCACAATAAGAGCCAGCGCAGAGTCAAGGCCGCCGGAGATACCGACGACAGCGTTTTTTATGCCTGTGTGCGTCAGCCTTTTGGCCAGCCCCGCCGTTTGTATGGCAAAAATCTCCCGGCACCGGATATCTCGTATCGTTACATCGGAAGGTATGAATGGATGTGGTTCAATGTGCCTGGTCAACGCTTCGGCATGCAAAGGATTCAGTTTGAAGAACACCTTTCTAAAGCTGCAGGAATAAATAACTTTCATAAAGGTAGTGTCTTTGATTCTGTCATGCTGCAGCTTTTGGACATCAATCTCGCTGATTGTTATTTGACTTTTTCGCAGGAATCTTTCCGATTCGCAGAGCAGTCCTCCGTTTTCGGCTATTAATGCATGCCCTCCATAAACAACATCCGTGGTTGACTCGTCCACTCCCGAAGATGCGTATACATAGCCTGCAATACATCTGCCCGACTGCTGTCTGACCAGTTCTTGCCTGTATTCGTATTTCCCTATTATTTCGTTACTGGCGGAAAGATTGAAGATTATTGCCGCTCCTGCAACAGCCTGAAAGGAACTCGGAGGGATCGGCGCCCACAGGTCCTCGCATATCTCCACACCAAAGCAGACCTTGAACGATCCTTGCGCTTCAAACAAAAGATCGGCGCCAAAGGGAATTTCCTTTCCGAATAATTCTATAGAAGTGCTTATAGCTTTGTTACCTGAAGCAAACCAGCGTTCCTCGTAAAATTCCTTGTAATTCGGGATAAAGGTCTTTGGCACAATGCCAAGCACTTCTCCTTTTTGTACCACCGCCGCACAGTTAAAAAGCTGATTGTCCAGAAGCAGGGGCAAGCCGACGATTACCAGAATGCTGAGATGCTTTGTGCTTTCCGCAACCCGGCAGAGCCCTTTCAGCGCCCCTTGCAGCAACTGCTGCTGTTGAAACAAATCACCACATGTATACGCCGTCAGTGACAGCTCCGGAAAGACCATCAGCTGTACACCGGCATCCTCCGCCTCTTTTGTCATTTCTATTATTTTTGTTGAATTGAAGCCGCAGCCTGCTACTTTCAGTTCCGGAACTGCCGCTGCTACTTTTACAAATCCGAAATCCATATTTTCACCTGCACATTATTCATTTATATATATTATAGCAGTATTAACCCTGAATTAATATATCCCGACAAAATCCCGACAAAATCAGCAGTTCATCTGTGAGTACATATGCCGTCTCGTATGTCAGCGCTGTGAAATCAGTTGAGCATAACGAACAATACAGCTATGGAAATAATCAGCAACGGAATTTCAGCAATTGCCACCTTTTTGAGAAGTCTGCTGAGAGAGGTTTTAAAAAAGTCTGCAGTCATGACAGCACACAGATGAAGCGGTGTCACCATTAAACCGATTGCGCCTGATGTAAATGCGGCCGCTGCATACCAGAGGTTGGTATCAAGGCCGAGTGGTATCAATATCGGGAATGTCAGCGAAACATAGCTGACAGTAAGACCTGATGTAAAACCGCCTGCGAACGGGAGAAGCACAAACAGTACTTCCGCGGGTATTCCATAGGTATTCATTAAAGCAGAGAGCGATGTTACCGCACCTGACTGAAGCAGAATTTCCTTGAACACCATAACGCCGGCAATTATGATGACCAGTTTTACAGGAAATGCTTCTTTTGCAGTTTTTAATATTCTCTTGATTGAATATTTCTTTAACATAAAGAGAACTGCCACCGTGCCGCCTGAGGCTAATTCCAGAGAATATGGCGTAATGCCGAGCAGCAGAATATACACAGTTATAACAGCGACGACCGGAAGCATTGCGGTCATCAAAGCAGCAAAGCTTTGCGCCATGGGTTTTGTCCTTGTAATCCTTTCCTTTTTTATGCCTGACAAACCAAAAACAGCACCAAGCGCCGTACTCACAAGCATAAATGGTATCAGGCGGGCAAACAGGCTTATGACAGAGACCTCCAGCAGTTCGGCTGCCAGTATCACCCCAGGATACAGAATAAAGCCATCCAGCCATATATGTCTGAACCAGTAGTTGATAAAGGCTTTGTTCAGGTTATCTTTGTTTGCCTTCGTCATTTCATCAACCATCGGACACGAGAATCTAGCTCCTCCCGGGGAAGGAAGAAGACCGAGGGCGGCCGGAAGAAGTGCTGTGGCCAGGCGGTTGCTGCCTGTAAGTTCCTTGAGGTTGTCAACAAGGGTACTGATCATGCCGGAATTCCGCATGATATTCTCCAGCATCATTATCAGAAAAAGGATAATAATCAGCTTTATGGCGCTTCTCGATAGCGCGCCGGACAATCCGTACTCTAATGCCTTTAGCACCTGCATCCGTGCAATGGCTGCAATAAAGACCGAGTCCATCAGCATGACAAGCCCAAGATTGACCTTTTTTCTAAGCAGCACTGCCGTCAGCGAAAGAGCTGCTGCAATCAGCAGGATGTTTACAAATATATTCATCGCTTCAGACTGCCAAGCCGTTCCATCAGCCTTTCATACATTTCACCGTACTTGGCTTTTTTGGCACGTTCCTCTTCAATAACCTTCACAGGCGCTTTAGCAACGAAGCTTACATTATTGAGTTTATTGTCCACTCTTTCAAGCTCCTTCTCCAGATTGGCTTTTTCCTTCTCCAGCCTTTCAATCTCTTTCTGTATATCAACAAGATCCTCAAGGGGTATGAATATCTCGGCGCCTGCTATCACCGCAACCACTGCATCCTGCGGTATGCCCGCCTTATAGGCCTGCACTGCAATCTCCGATGCTCCGGCAAGGCGTTCAAAAAATTTCGTACCGGTTCTGAGAATACTGCTTTCAGCAGCTCCCGCCACAACTATCAGTTTGGTTTTTCTGGATGGCGGTACATTCATCTCGGCCCTAATGTTTCTTACAGCCTTTATGACACTCATGATCAGCTCCATGTCCTTTTCAGCCTCGGGACACTTCAGGCTCTCATCATATACGGGCCAGGCCGATATCATGATGCTCTCGTCGTCATTAATCAGATACCGGTGTATCTCTTCGGTAATAAATGGCATATACGGATGGAGCAGCTTCATGGACGTGCTCAGAACATGGTTGAGTACATATTGAGCCTCCAGCCTCGTATCGTCCTCCCTGTCGAAAAGTCTGGGCTTGACAAGTTCGATATACCAGTCACAGAACTCCTCCCATATGAATTCATAAAGCTTCTGCAGCGCAATGCCCAATTCAAAATGTTCCAAGTTGTCGGTAACCTCGGCAACAAGTTTATTGACTCTGCTGAGTATCCATTTGTCGGCTGTAGTGAATGTTAACCTGTTTATACCGTTGAAATCAACGTTTTCATCAAAGTTCATCAATACGAACCTTGTGGCATTCCATATCTTGTTGGCAAAATTCCTGCTGGACTCCACCTTCTCCGCAGAGAATCGCAGGTCGCTCCCGGGGGAATTTCCTATGGTCAGCGCAAACCTCAGCGCATCGGTGCCGTACTGTTCAATGACTTCCAGGGGGTCGATGCCGTTTCCGGCAGATTTGCTCATCTTCCTGCCCTGCGGATCTCTCACAATACCATGGATGAATACATGTTCAAATGGCGCTTTACCCATGTGCTCAAGACCGGAGAAGATCATCCTGGCCACCCAAAAAAATATGATGTCATAGCCGGTAACAAGCACATTGGTAGGGTAGAAATATGCAAGATCCTCCGTCATTTCAGGCCAGCCTAATGTGGAAAACGGCCAAAGAGCAGAACTGAACCAGGTGTCCAGCGTATCGGGATCCTGCTCAATCCCGGAGCTGCCGCATTCTGTGCAGACCTCCGGATTGTGCCTTTCCACCATCATGCAACCGCACTCCATACAATAGTAGGCAGGTATCCTGTGACCCCACCAAAGCTGCCTTGAAATGCACCAGTCCTGAATGTTTTCCATCCAGTTGAAATAAATCTTCGAAAACCTGTCAGGCACAAATTTGATGGTTCCGTCTCTTACGGCTTCTATAGCAGGTTTGGCAAGGGGTTTCATGCTGACAAACCACTGCCTGGACATAACCGGCTCAATAACCGCATTGCATCTGTAGCAGGCGCCCACATTATGCTTGTGGCTCTCTGTCTTCACCAGCAGATCCAGTTCTTTAAGATCCTCCACGATCTGTTTCCTTGCGTCATACCGATCCATCCCGGCATATTTGCCTGCTGCTTCATTCATATTGGCACTGTCGTCCATTACCCTAATCTGCTGTAAATTGTGCCGAAGACCTACTTCAAAGTCGTTGGTGTCATGGGCAGGTGTTATTTTAACTGCGCCGGTGCCGAATTCCTTATCAACATATGAGTCTGCAATAATCAAAATTTCTCTGTTCATCAGAGGCAGCACCACAGTCTTGCCTATCAAGTCCGTATATCTTTCATCTTCCGGATTTACTGCCACTGCCGTATCACCCAGCATGGTTTCAGGTCTTGTCGTTGCAACAACAATATACTCCGGACTTCCCTTGACCGGGTATTTGATTTGCCATAAGGTCCCTTCATTTTCCTCATATTCCACCTCGGCATCCGAAATAGAGGTTCTGCATTTGGGACACCAGTTAA
The DNA here is from genome assembly GCA_964349435.1 of uncultured Oscillospiraceae bacterium. Lineage (GTDB taxonomy): Bacteria > Bacillota > Clostridia > Acetivibrionales > DTU013 > CAYGHY01. The sequence continues at coordinate 3,257 of CAYGHY010000038.1, read as the reverse complement.
TGATGCGTTCTCCCCTGTATATCAGTCCTTTTTTATACAGCTTGACAAACACTTCCATAACAGCCTCGGACAAACCCTCGTCCAAGGTAAACCTTTCTCGTTTCCAGTCGCAGGAGCTCCCCAGCTTTTTTAGCTGTTCAATGATTCTACTGCCGTAGAGCTTTCTCCATTCCCAGGCTCTCTCCAGAAATTTTTCCCTGCCTATCTGCTCCTTGGTAATACCTTCCTCATCCATTGCCTCTACAATCTTTGCCTCTGTGGCAATACTGGCGTGGTCGGTGCCGGGCAGCCAAAGAGCGCAGCAGCCCTGCATCCTTTTCCACCTGATCAGGATATCCTGTATGATATTATCGAGAGCATGCCCCATATGGAGCTGCCCGGTAATATTCGGCGGCGGAATCACTATTGTATAAGGTATCTTGCCGCTATCCGGTACGGCGTGGAAATAGTCTTTGTCCATCCATTCCTTGTATAATTGATCCTCAACCTGCGTCGGATCATAGGTTTTTGCCATATTTTCCCATTCGCTCATATCTTTTTTCTCCGTTCCTATTTAAAAACTATCAAAGTCAATACAATTCCCGGAATGGCTATCAGCATTCCAACCATTTTTACATTCACCGTTGCTTTATAAAGCCTATACCGTGCAATCTCTTCCTCATCCATTTCGTTCTCATAATTCACATCCGTCTTTTGAACAAGATTGAATCTCATAACCAGATTCTTTGCACACAATACAATACCAAAGCCTGTAAACAGAATAATCCCTGCTAAAATTTTAAGTGCCGGCATCCTAATCATCCTTTCATCAAAAAACCCCTCATCCAATCTTCATTGGACGAAGGGCTGTTCTCCGCGGTACCACCAAAATTCCCATATATGGGCTTCTCTTAGAAATAACGGTTCTCTCCGCTGCATTTAGCGCAGACATATTGCTGCATTTCATGCAGAACTCCCAGGCGACCTTCAACAGTCTGACCCCAAAAGGTCTCTCAGCCGGTGAACCTTTCTCTCTTATGGGCAGATGCCTGTTTACTCCTCCCGATCATTGTTTCATCAATATTATTTTCACTCCGCACCAAATCACTTCTGCAACTTACATTAGATGTTATATTATTTTAAAAAACATGTCAAGGGAGAATGATTAACTTTGTTTGGTTCTTGTTTGATTCTTGTTTGGCTTGAAAAGTTCTGCAGAAAACTTGCACCCCTGCAGAAAACTTACCTTGCACCGTTGCAGATAAGCCCCTCTGCAGAAATCGTACCCTGCAGAAATCGCACCTTTGCAGATAAGCCCCACTGCAGAAATCGTACCGTGCGGAAATCGCACCTCTGCTGAAAACTTACCTTTGACAAGGCCGCCTGCCTTTGATATACTTTTTTGTGCCGTATGGTATCGGGGCGTAGCGCAGTTTGGTAGCGCACTTGGTTTGGGACCAAGGAGTCGCAGGTTCAAATCCTGTCGCCCCGACCATGGTAGGGTTTGCAAAGGGAGGGACACTCCTTGTGGACACTCCACGAAAAGGTTCATGTTAGTAGGATTATTGAAAAGCAGCAAGGAGTGTCCACAAAATAACAGTTTAAAATCTATAAAAACAAAACACACCTGTATGAATTTGCGATGTGTGTTTTGTGTATTTCCCCAAATTATTTATTCCATTTCCATCTGTGAAAGCTGTTTCATTTGGTCACGCTTGCCATAGATAACAGCAGTAACCTGTATCTTGCCATTTTCTTCGTCAATCCAAAAGTAGATGAGAAAGTTTTTTAGAGGCATTTTATGAATGGCATAACTATGCCACGGTTCTTCTTCTGTCAATGCAATCCGCTGCGGAAACTGAGAAAGAGATGAAATTGCACTTTCCATTTCATCAAGCAAGTGTAGGGCGGATTTCGGAGCTTTTAACTCGGAAGCAATGCATTTTATAATTTCTTGCAGCTGTTCCTCTGCCTGAGTGGTGATTTTAACCAGGTATATTCTATCTGCCATAAATTATAATCCCTGTCTTAAATCCGCAAACACCTCGAATTCCCACATGGTATTGGTAACATACACAGCGTGATTGTAATTGCTGCTTTCTAAAAGGCTCAACTGTTTTCTTTCTTCTTCCGGTTTTAATTCCCTGACAACCGTAAACTTCCTATTCACGCAGATTCTCGGTGGTAATAAAATGCATAATCCCAAAACAATATACATACGATAGCTGTATATTGGTTGACATATCCTAATGATAAGCATATAATAAAATTAGAACCGTTTGGAAAGGAGACATCTACCATGAAAGCACAGAGTGATGTCCAGGTCACTATACGAGTTGATAAGAATTTAAAAGAAAGCGCAGAGAGCTTATTCAACCGTCTTGGTATGAATATGTCCACGGCGTTTAACGTATTTCTTCGCAAGGCCGTGAGTGAGAACGCTATACCCTTCCCCGTCAGCACAAAAAACTCCCGTTTTATTGCTGATTATTCTGAGGACGATATCACAAATGCATTTCAAGCTGCAGTCCAGAGTGAAACCGCGATGAAAAAGCAAAAAGGCATTCCGATAGCAAGGTATGATGGTGAAACAAGACGAGCCTATTTGGAGTACCCTGATGGAACGAGGGAATATGCAAAAGAGTAACGATTTAAAAAAGCCTGTCGTCCTCGTATTCGCAGGGCCTAACGGTTCTGGGAAAACAACGGTGACAAAAAGCATCTCGTGCGATAATATCATAATATACGACAACTCTGATACGCCTTATAAGATATTCAGTAAAGGCGAGGAGAGGCGTACAGAAATCCATCCGAATAAGCATTGGTCTGAGTCGGACATCCGGAGACTTCTTGGATTATGAAATTTTGCTTGAGAATAATAGTATATACTGCTTTTTGACTGCCCTCAAACCATTGATTTTACTGGGTTTCATTAAAACATCCTATATGACCACTCCGACCAGTCTCTTTAAAATCTAGCAGGACAGTAATCTGGCAGACAAAGTACTTATGAACCGCAAAAACAGAAGGAACTCATGCCAACATGGCCTACGTGCTTCAAGGGCTGGCAAGTTACACTCGCTGCGCTTGGTGTCAACTTATGCCTCGGGGTGCTGTATTCTGGGGAGCGAATGCAAATGTGTAGCTGCGCCGCCGACATGTGGAGTCCTTTATCTTACGGCAGTATTTTTATACGGCAGTATTTTTTTATTGAATACAATTGCGTATTTATGTATAATTTAAATCACTGAAGCAAAAGGAAGCAAATTCATATATAA